>JAGLQP010000155.1 GCA_023136785.1 Spirochaetales bacterium | reverse complement strand
CACCACGAACGCCGACACACGCTCCTACCGGATCCACATCATCGCGATTGGAGTAGACGGCGATCTTGGTGCGGTAGCCGGGTTCGCGGACGATCTTGAAAATCTCGACTGTTTGGTCGTAAACCTCGGGCACTTCCAACTCAAAGATCCGCTTCACGAACTCCGTGTGGGTTCGGCTCAGGACAATCTGCAGGCCGTTCGGGTTCTTGTTCACCTCGTAGATCAGCGCTTTGATCCGATCATTTGGCCGATAGACCTCTCGGGGCGACTGGTAGCGCTTTGGCAGGATACCTTCTGTCTTCCCCAGATCAACGAAGATGTTTCCGTTCCGTTCGCGCTGGTAATAGCCGATGATCATCTCACCGACTTTCTCCTTGAACTCCGAGTACAAGGTGTTTCGTTGTATCTCCCGAAGCGTCTGTTTGGTTTTCTGCTTTGCGCTCTGCACGGCGCTGCGGTCGAACTCCTTCGGACCTACCTCAATGAGCAGCTCGTCACCGATCTCGCTCTCCTCGTTGAACTCAACAGCATCGGACAGAGAGATCTCCCGGACAGGATCTTCCACCTCTTCGACGATCTTCTTTCGGGAGAATACTGTCACCTCGTCCCCGTCATCGCTGAAGCGCACGACTGCATTATCCATGGAGCCATACTTGTTCTTATAGGCGGCAAGAAGTGATTCCTCTATTGTTTTGCGAACTAGATCTTCAGAGATCCCCCGTTCCTGAATCAGCTGCTTGATCGCGTCCGACATTTTGGAAGCCATTTTTTTCTTCCCAACCTCCTCACGAATCCAGTTTCGCTTTGCGAATATCTGCTATTTTTATCTTCTTCATCTTTCCGTCCTCATCCAGCGAGAGCACGCCCTCCTGAACACCTTCAATCTTGCCGCGGATCCATTCCCTCTGTCCATGGAGCATCAGGCGAATTCCTCTTCCAGCGAAAATTGTATATTCCCGCTCGGATTTCAGTACCCTGTCCAAACCTGGAGAGCTAACCTGAAAACGCAGGTTCTCCAGTCCTTCAATCAGCTCGAGGCGGGGATGCAGATTTTTCGATATCGCCGCACAGTCATTCACACCCACACCCTCGGGACGATACACAACCAGGGTAATGTGATTTTGATTTGTGCTGCGGTTATGCCGCAACTCCACCAGGGAGAATCCCATCCCTGAAACAATAGGCTCCACCTCGTTGTGCAGCTGCTCGTCGAGCCCGTCGTTCATCCTCGGTAACCTGCCCTCCAAAAAAAAGGAGCCGAATCATCGACCCCTAAGTTCAACCGTAAGCTGTATACTGTTAAGGTACTTTAAAAATAACAAACCCGATACCGAATGTCAACGCCCACCGACGCATCGAGTGCGAATCTCCTCGAGAGTTTCGGTGTTCCTAGCCAGATAGGGGCAGACGATCTCGGAGGCATTGGTCCGGGGCTGTCGTTCCTGCATGGGGTGAATGCGTTCTCAATGGTGATCCTGGCGTGCTTCTTGTCAGCGTACACCGGAACTAGCGACGATCGCGACGGTGATGCCGGCTACTGAGCACACGAGCTATACCATAGCCTCCATCTCAAAGCCATTCACCTCAACTGGACTAATGATACTCGTCGAAAAGGGCTTGGTCGACCTGGACGAACCTACCGTAATTTTACATGTCCACGGAAAGCGTGAGCACGAACACCTTCTTCACACCATCCCGGCGCAGTACCCTGGCGCACTCATCGGCGGTAGCCCCGGTTGTAAAGATATCGTCGATCAGCACAACCCGCTGGGGCAGCTGTCGCGCCCCCCGCTTGAGCTCTACCCTGCCGCTTAAGTTCTCCAGACGAGCCCGGTACTGTAATCCCTTCTGCGCTCCTCCGGAGCGGCGCACCAGCTGGGGAAAAGCAGGTATGCCTGCATCCCGCTTCAGTGCCCGAGCCACTTCGAGCATCGGATCCCAACCCCTTCGCCGAACCGAGCCTCTGCTGCCGGGAATGGGGACGATGGGCATCCCTCTGAATCGGCCTGCCAGCTCCAACTCCAAGACATGGGCAACGAACCGAGCCAGGCTTCTACGGTTGGAAAACTTGAACTGGGAGATGATCTGCCGAATCGGTCCGCGGTACTCGTAGACCGAAAAATTGGATTCGAAGGCAAAATCCCGCTTGGAACAGCGGCTGCAGAGCTCCAATTCAGATATGAGGGGAATGCTGCATACGGCACAGCGCCTATGCCCAGTGATGGGTAGAAGTGCGTTTTGACAGGATGTGCAGATGGGAAATCTCAAAGTGCTTTGAAACAGCAGGGCTTGCCCGCAGCACAAACAGAGACCGGGGTAGAGGATTTCTAGAAGCGACCTTCTTGTCTTTTCGATCCAGCGCATCGGGATTGCGGAACTCCTACGCGTTCCTACTTCCAAGAAATTATATCCCTTCCGTTCGTGGTTTGACAGAACAGAAATCCTGGTATACTATTAACCCATAACTCTTCAAGGGAGGGGAGCTATGAAAATCAACCCAGGTGAAAATTTATCCGGACAGGTATCTCACAAGCGCGTGAACGAAAGACCTGTGGCCCGCGGCGGTGCAGACGGCCGGCCGGCCGTACCCGCCGATACAGGTGACAGTCCTATCCCGGAAATCCGCAAACAGATGCTGGTCGTCCAACGAACCCTAGGACGCTACCAGAGCATACTCGGAGGATTCGAAGGATTCCAAAGGTTCCTGGAGCCGTCCGCTGCCGCAGGAGATGCAGCCCTGTATCTCAAGAGGGTTGTCTACCGAGGGGAGGCTGTGCTTGAACCGTTCAAGGTCGAACTGGAGAGGATTTTGGAGACACGGGACACGTCGGCTCTGCAGCGGCTGATACAAAACGTGCGCACGGAAATCCGCGAGTTTGCAGTTCAGTTAAGTCGTCTGGAAACGGCGGAACAGAACAGTCGCAGTATCACCCCCACCGGCAAGTCCCTTGCCGACATTCTGCAGGGAATCAAGACGGGGGGGGACCTGCTTTTGGACCTGGAAGGCGAAAACGTCCTCAAGCTGCTGGGCTGAAGGCTTAGGGCTTCTCCTGCTTACGGCGTAATTCCCGCTGCCACTCGGCAATCCTGTTCAAGGCATCGAGAGGTGTGATTCGAGATATATCGAGGGAGCGGATCTCGTCGTGAACCACTTGCTCCGCTGTAAACAGCATGGGCTGCGCCGGGGGTCCGGCCGCAGGAACCTCGGCCTTTGACTGCAAGCTCCCGGAGTCGTTTTCCTTGAGGTCGATGAGCATCTCCTCGGCTCGACGGACGACTTCCACAGGGACTCCGGCCAGCTGGGCTACGTGGATGCCGTAGGAGTTGTCCGTCGGACCTTCCCGAACCTGTTTCAAAAACACGATCTCTCTATCCCGTTCCAACACCGCCATGGACAGATTTTTCAGACGCTTGTGCTTCAAGGCTGTGAGCTCGTGATAGTGGGTAGCGAAGAGCGTAAAGGCCCCGACCTGCTGCAGGATATATTCGGTGACTGCCCAGGCTATGGACAAGCCATCCTTGGTCCCGGTGCCCCGTCCCACCTCGTCCATGATGATCAGAGATCTGTTCGTTGCCGATCGGAGGATATTGGCTGTCTCGCTCATCTCAACGAGAAATGTAGATTCCCCCCGGGCAAGATTGTCCGTGGCCCCGACACGACAGAAGATACTGTCCACGATCCCGATTGTTGCCTCCGAGGCGGGGACGAATGATCCCATCTGCGCCATAAGCACGATCAGAGCATTCTGCCGCAGATAGGTGGATTTTCCCGCCATATTGGGACCGGTGAGCAGCACAAAGGTCTTGCCCCCAAACTTGAGATCCAGATCGTTCGGCACGAAGCTGCCCCCCGGTAGGTGAGCCTCCACCACCGGATGTCTTCCCTCCTTGATCTTTAGGATCTCTTCCTCGACGATGTTCGGTCGAGCGTAGGCGTACAATGTCGCGGCAAAGGCGAAGGACTGGAGTACATCCAGTTCGGATATGACCTCGGAAACTGCGAGGATCCGATCGAGGTGTTCCCGTACC
This sequence comes from Spirochaetales bacterium, assembly GCA_023136785.1. GTDB lineage: Bacteria > Spirochaetota > Spirochaetia > SZUA-6 > DRHE01 > JAFGQJ01. The sequence goes on along the minus strand of JAGLQP010000155.1, from coordinate 1,460 downwards.
GAAGCCCGCACAGCAAGAAAGTGCTTTCGTTCCAACTCGATGATTTGCTCCGAGGCATTGTGGATCTCGCTTTCCAGATCCGAGAGCTCTTCGGTGGAAAACCGCTCGCCTCCGACCAGGGTTTGACGCCTGATGAAATAGGGGGGTACGGATTTGAGATTGGATTTGCTCACCTCCAAGAAATAACCGATGATTCTGTTGTACTTGAGCTTCAGGGAGGGGATTCCTGTTTTTTTCCTCTCTTCGTCCAGGTACGCTTTGAGCAGCTTGCGGGCGTTCTCCTTCACATCCCGCATCCGGTCGAGTTCGACGTCGTATCCCGGTTTGATCAGGTTTCCCTCGTTGATCTGGATCGCCGGTTCCTCGAGAATCGCCCGTTCAAGAAGATCGACCAGCTCTTCGAGCTCGCCGATGTTGTCCCGCAGTTTTCCGAACTGGGGGCCGACCTCGGGATGATCCTCGAGAAGCTCAGCCACGGCTTTAGCGGTGAACAGGGAGCTCTTCAGGGCCAGAAGATCCTTGGCATGGGCTTTTTCTAGGGCAACCCTGGAGCTCAAGCGCTCCAGGTCGAACATCCGACCCAGGTGTTCTCTGATTTTCGATAGAACGATCTGATTCTTGTAAAAAAAAGCCACCAAATCCAACCGTCTGTTGATGTGATCGATGTCCTTAAGGGGCTTGAGCAGCCAGCGTTTGAGCTTTCTTGCCCCGATTGCGGTGCGGGTCTGATCCAGTACTTCGAGGAGGGTGTAACGTTTCGAGCGGTCGTTCAAATTCTGGCTGATTTCCAAGTTCCTCAACGTCGATTCGTCGAGGCCCATGAAATTCGTGTCTGTGTAGACCTGAAGATTGCGGATATGGCTGAGCACACCTCTGGCCGTGTCCCCGAGATAGCTCAGCAGGACCCCGGCGGTCAGGATTTCCGGGGAATCTTCCTCGAGCCCGAAACCCTTCAGACTGGTTACTTGAAACTGATCTTTGAGCAGCTGTCTGTTGCTCTGAAGATCGTAACTCCAATCGGGAAGACGGTTGATCACCAGACCTTCGTGCTCACGGAGCAGGTTGCTCACGGAGCAGATTCTCGAGCTGTGAATCCTCCGCGAGAAGAGACTCCTGGACCAGGAGCTCCCGCGGCGCCAGGCTGAGCAGCTCCCTTTTGAAGCGTTCGTAGCGCTGGTCATGAGGAAAATGACTGGCATAGAAATCGGCGGTTGAAAGATCAATGTAGGCGATCGCGATCATCTGGCCCGACTGCCCGAGACAGACCAGATAGTTGTTCACACCGGCTTCCAGCAGGTTCTCGTCGACCACTGTGCCGGGGGTAACCACCTCCACGACCTCTCGGGTCGCCAGACCGGCTTTGGGAATGTGGGTCTGCTCACAGATCGCGATTTTCTTTCCCGCCTTCAGGAGTCTGTAGATATAGCCCTGGGAGGCATGATAGGGAATCCCGCACATGG
>JAGLQP010000154.1 GCA_023136785.1 Spirochaetales bacterium | reverse complement strand
ACATTGCGCCAGTCCGGTTGCGGGATGATCCCTGTACGGTATCCCCTGCTTTCCAGCAGGCGGGCAATCAGAGCGGCCCCGAAAGAGGGGTGATCAATATACGCGTCCCCGGAGATGAGTACAAAATCCAACTCCCGCCATCCGCGACGCTCCAGGTCTTGCCGGGACACCGGCAGATAATCTAATGAATCAGCTTTGCCCATACAAGTACTATATTTAGAGTACGGAGAATGGTATTCCCTACCCGGCCAGGGCCAACAGCACCCCCGCCGCAATGGCCGAACCGATCACTCCGGCCACGTTTGGACCCATGGCATTCATCAGCAGGAAGTTTCCCGGATTGGCCTTCTGACCGACCTTCTGGACCACCCTGGCAGCCATGGGAACCGCAGACACCCCGGCCGCGCCGATCATGGGGTTGACTTTACCCTTGGAAATCACGTACATCAGTTTGCCCAGGAGCGTTCCCGCTGCGGTACCGACCACAAAAGCAGCCAGTCCCAGAGCGATGATCATGATGGTCTTCAGGGTCAAGAATTCTTCCGCCGACATCTTGGAGCCCACAGCCACACCGAGAAAGATCGTGACGATATTGATCAGCTCGTTCTGAGCGGTCTTGGACAGGCGGTCCACCACGCCGGCCTCCCGAAAGAGGTTTCCCAGCATCAGCATCCCGATCAATGGTGTGGCTGCCGGCACGAGCAGAGCCGCTGCTATGGTGGTCAGGATGGGAAAGAGAATCTTCACCCGACGGCTGACAGGCTTTACCTCGCTCATCACCACCATCCGCTCCTTCTTGGTGGTGAGGGCCCGGATCACCGGAGGCTGGATGATCGGAACCAGAGCCATGTAGGAGTAGGCGGCCACGGCGATCGGTCCGAGCAGGTGATCGGCCAGCTTCGAGGTCAGATAGATCGCCGTAGGTCCGTCGGCACCGCCGATGATGGCGATCGAGGCTGCTTCGGCGAAGTCGAATCCGAGGGCTTTGGCACCGAGGAGGGTACCGAAGATCCCGAATTGGGCTGCCGCGCCGAGGAGAAAGGTCGGCGGCTTGGACAGCAGCGGACCGAAGTCGGTCATGGCACCTATACCTAAAAATATCAGGGGAGGAAAGATCCCGGAGCGGATCCCGAAGTAGATGTACCAGATCAGCCCGCCCTCCTCCTGGATCCCCGACAGGGGCAGGTTCACCAGAATCGCACCGAAGCCGATGGGGATGAGCAGCAACGGTTCGTACTGCCTGGCGATCCCGAGGTAGATCAGAAGTCCCCCCACGGCGAGCATGCCGAGATTTCCCGGATTCAGGCTTGAGAATCCGGTGGAGGTGAAAAAGTCGGCGATGATCCTCAGGATGCTCATCTACTGCAAAAGCCCTTTAGTGAATCACCATCAGCTGCTGCTTGGCATTGACCGTGTCTCCGGGGTTCACCGACACCTCGGCTACGATTCCAGCTACCGGGGAGGGAACGTCGATATCCATCTTCATCGCTTCCATGATCAGCACGACCTGGCCCTCTTCGACGTTGTGACCCGGCCCGACTTTGATTTCCTTGATCACCCCGGCCATGGGAGCGTGTAGAGCGCCTGTGGAATTGAGCTCCGCCGTAGGTGCGGAGGAGGGCGGCGTAGAGGTCGTCGGGGAGGAAACCCGGGGCATCGCAGCAGCGGGGCGTGTTTGGGCAGGACTCTGGGGAGGCGACACCTTGGCTGCAATCTCTTCTGGGAGAAGGGAAACGATGTAGCGTTTTCCTTCGTGGGTCAAGGTCAGCCGGTCACCGGTACGCTCGACTCCAACCTCGTAAATCTTTCCTTCCAACTCGAAGCGAACTTTCCTCTTCATCCTTCACACTCCCCGTTTGCTGAACCTACCTCCGGCGATCCAAGGGTCGTACTGGTTCATTACAGCATTCCAGGGATCTGCGGTCGGACGGTCCGGCTCCGGCTCTTCGGCCAGATAGGCCGCTACAGCGGCTGCCACCCAAGCCGGAGGCTGTTCGGCGGAACTTGCCTCTCTCCTGGGCTGTGTTTTCCTCGATCTCATCCCCCCGTCCGGCTTTCCCTCTGCCGTAAAAATGCCTTTCAGCACCACCATCATGACACTCAGCGCGGTAAGGGAGAGAAACACCACCAGCATCCCCAGGACCGTCGCGAACAGGCTGTAGGAAAAGATTTCCACGTTCATAGGCTCACCCTATAGAGGAATATTCCCGTGTTTTTTACTGGGCCGATCCTCCCGCTTGCGGATATTCATCTCCAGCGAACGGATTAGTTCGATCCGAGCATACTTGGGCTCGATTACATCGTCCACCAATCCGTAGCCGGCGGCGATGAAGGGATTCATCACCTGTTCCCGAAACTCATCGATCTTCTGCTGCCTCATTGCTTCGGGATCGTCGGCGGCAGCGACCTCTTTCCGGTAGATGATGTTGACCGCCCCCTCGGCCCCCATCACCGCCACCTCGGCTGTTGGCAGGGCCAGGGTCCTGTCGTAGCCCAGGGCTTTAGAGCTCATGGCGATGAAGGCCCCTCCATAAGCCTTGCGGATGATCAGGGAGATCTTGGGCACCGTGGCTTCGGCGATGGCGTACAACATCTTGGCGCCGTGGCGGATGATTCCCCCGTGCTCCTGGGCTACTCCGGGAAGGAATCCGGGAACATCGACCAGGCTGATGATCGGAACGTTGAAGCAATCGCAGAATCGGATGAAGCGAGCAGCCTTGTCCGAAGAGTTGATGTCCAGGGCTGCGGCGTAGAATTTCGGTTGATTGGCAAAAATCCCCACGGTGCGTCCGTGCAGCCGGGCGAAGCCTACAACCACGTTGGGTGCATAATCGGCGTGAACTTCGAGGAAGGAACCGCGGTCGCAGATAGCGGCAATGAACTCCCGAATATCGTAGGGACGCCTGGGGTCCTCCGGTAGGAGCTCCTCCAGTTCCGGTGTTTCCCGGTCCGGGCCATCCTTGCCGTCCACTACGGGGGGCATCTCGAGGTTGTTGGCGGGCAGGTAGCTCAACAGCTTGCGTAAGAACTGAAGGCAACTTTTCTCATCGGTAAAACGGAAGTGGGCGTTGCCGCTGATCGATGCATGGGTGGCGGCGCCTCCCAGCTCATCGTGGCTGATCTCCTCCCCGGTCACAACCCGGATGACATCCGGGCCGGTGATATACATGTTGCTGATCCCGTCCACCATCAGGATGAAATCGGTTATGGCCGGAGAGTACACGGCTCCGCCGGCGCAGGGCCCGAGAATTACTGAGAATTGGGGGACAACCCCGGAGGCCAATGTATTGGCCCGGAAGATCTTGGCGTAGCCGTTCAGCGAGAGGGTGCCCTCTTGAATGCGGGCGCCCCCCGAATCATTGATCTGTACGAAAGGACAGCCGTTTTTTAGAGCCAGGCCTTGAGCTTCGACGATCCGTTCGGCGTGCATTTCACCGAGTGAACCGCCCAGAATGGTGAAGTCCTGAGAAAACAGAAAGATCTGCTGCCCGTTGACCTTGCCGGTCCCGCTGACAACACCGTCGCCGAGGAATTTCTTGTTTGCCAACCCGAACTCTGTAGCCCGTACCGTGATGTAGGGCTGCTGTTCGACGAAAGACCCTTTGTCCAAGAGCAGGTCCAGGCGTTCCCGGGCGGTCAGCTTGCCCTTTTTGTGTTGAGCTTCTACCCGCTTCACTCCACCCCCGGCCAGCATTTTGGCTCTGTTTTCGTGATATCTTTGCATCGAATCGCGGTTACTCACGGGACTCCTCCCGCCTGAAGATTTGGGCCGGATAACGATTATAAAATGACCTACAACATTATGTCAAATTATAGTTCAAATTCTAATTGAAGAAATGCCGGTAGCCGGATTCCAGCAACAGTGTCTGCTGCATTCACCCAGCGTTGCGCGGCTTCTCGGGGGTCTGGACCTTCTTATCCAACAGATTGCCCTTGATAGCGGTGACCCACTGGGCCGGGTAGGGTATTCGGAAGGCGGCCTTCTCCTCCTTCCCATCCTGATTGAGGAATTGCAGCACCACCACACCCTGGTGCAGATCCTTCCCCTTGTGGACTTTGCTAACGCCGATATAGGTGATTGCCGAGCCTGGTATCAACAATTCCCTCTTGGCAAAGCGGGCTCTGTAGTAGATTCCATCTTTCAGCAGCACGAGCGCTCCTGCGCTCCGCAATGGACCGCCCGGCTCTGATTCCAGGCCGTAGTAGTTGACCCCGAAGCTGGTGATGATGATGTCCTGCTTGTCGAACTTGTCTGTGATACGCTTGGTTTCCCACTGCCGCATGTAGGCCAGGTAGAAGACGATGCCGAGAAAGATGAGGGCAAAGACCAGCCAGTTTGGATTTGTTAAACCTTCCAGGGCATTCATCCTAGTTTGGAAAGGTAGCGTAAAACTCGCCACTTGGCAAGGCGGTATAAAAGCCCACTTCTGACACCCAACTCGGACAAAAAAGATTCGGCGATGAAAACCTCGCTCTTTCCCTTCTGCCTGAGAGTCCGTATATGTTCGGCGTTGATCTCAAGCATATGCCGCAGGCGGTTCTGAGGGCTACCCATGGTCAGCACCAGAACCAGGACAAAGGCACCTACAGCTAAAGCCACCGTGACGGCGATGTCGTAGGATGTGTCTCTGATCACCAGACGGAACAGCGAATTGGGATTACCGGCGTTGAAAATAGCGTAGAAGGTGAGAAGCATTAGCAGTGCCGTCAGAATGAATAGAACTATTCGTGCAGGGGAGTTGTTATTCATATTTCGATTAAACAAAAAAGACGGGGCAGTTTCAACTGCCCCGTGCTTTGTAATTCCGATTCGACAACGCCTATTCGATGATGACTTTGCGTTCTTCGCCCACCGCCATCTTTTTCCATTTTTCCTCGGCTTTAGCCCAGGCTTCGTCGGTGGCTTCGGTCTCCCAAACCGTCAAGCCCCGCTCTTCCCGAGTGGCGCCGGGAAGCAGGTTGTCCAGGATGATTCCGACGATAGCGGTTACAGCCATACCCGTAGTTAGGAGGGTCTGCAGGATATTGCCCAGCACCTCGGCGAATCTACCGGCTTCCGCCCAGTTGATGGCGGAGGCGTTGAAATGCGCCGGGAAACTCAAACCGGCAAAAAAGGCGATACCGATGATAAACAGGTTTCGGGCGTTGTTCAGATTCACGAACTGCAGGTTGGACAGCCCGACGGCGGCAATCAAACCGAACAATCCGACAAACATAGACCCGATTACCGGTTGGGGCATGGTCGCCAGAGTCGCGCCGAATTTGCCAAAGAAGGGCAGAATCAGCATGGCAACGGCGCCGGCCCGGATCACCCGACGGCTGGCCACACGGGTCAGACCGATGGCACCGATGTTCTCAGAGTAGGAGGTCGTGCCGTTACAGGTCTGGAACACGCTGGCTATCAGACAACCAATTCCCTCGGCACCGAGCCCGCGGGAAATCATCTTCTCGGTCGGCACCGGCGCTTCGGAGATCCGTGCTGCGGAGTAGTAGTCGCCGATGGATTCAATCA
>JAGLQP010000153.1 GCA_023136785.1 Spirochaetales bacterium | reverse complement strand
CCAGCCCGTAGGGGATGTCCTCGGTCAGGTGGCGGGTGTCCAGCCGAAAGGGACCTTCACAGACCTCGAGGAAGGGGGTGTGGATGGCTTCAAAGAGGGGCAGCACATGGTCCTCTCCGTGGGGATTCCACTTGACCATCAGGATCTCCTCCTCAAGGGGATACTGTTTCAAACCGAGCTTCTCCCCGATGGCCATCCGTTCCCTGTCGATTCGCTCGATCAGCCGGACCACCCCCGGGGTGTTCTCCTTTTTACCAAACAGGTGAAAATCCTGATCCCCCGACTCGATCCGACCGGCGTTGCAGATCATCGGCGGTGTGTGGGTGATGGCATTGTAGTCCACCAGGATCGTATCCACCGCATTCTGAGCCCGGCGGATGGAGTATCCCTTGTCGGAGGGAAAAACCGTCTCTACGATCACGGCCACGTGATCGATTTCTTTTGCGGGAAAGGTGGCGATGATCAGATTGAACACCCGGCTTTCCAGGCGGACCTGGGCATCCCCCCTGCGGGAAGCCCCGTAGGGAAGGGTGTTGCAGTCGGCCAGGTAGATCTTTTCTTTCTTCCCCAGCTCCCGCAGCACCTTGGCCCAGGTCAGGGAGGCCCCGCCCTTGCCGAGGTGCAGCACCACCTGCCCCTCCTCGAGATGGGGCGCGGCCAGACGGGCGTACTCCTCGCAGACAAAGAAGGGAACCGGGTTGAGGATGACCTGGGCGCCCCTGACAGCTTCGGCGATGTCATCGGTCGCGCAGGTCACCTTGCCAAACCGGCCCGTGGGTTCGCTGTCGATGTCGAGAATCTCGATGCCGCCCCGGTGTTTCACTCCTTTGATCTTCTCGATGTTTCTGCTGAAAAGAGCGACTTCGTATCCGGCCAGACCCATATCGGCGGCGCACATGAAACCGCCGTTTCCCGCTCCCAGCACGGCAACTTTGTGAACGTCAGCCATTCCTGCTTCCTTTCTTCGCGCTTGTCTTCGCGCTTCGCGCAGCCCCACGAAGTTCTGCGGTTTTCCTCACGTTCACCTCCAACTTCTCCCCTTCCAACACCACGCCGTACATCTCGCGGGCGCTGCCCACTGAGATGATCTGGTTGCGGGCATCGAGGCGTACCGCTTCAGGATCCCGTTCCAGGGGATCGCCCCAGCCGCCTCCCCCGGAGGGGTAGCTGGTATAGGTGTCGTACTTGGCGAGCTGCACCAGTTCCTTGGCCTTCAGCTCCCGCTGCCCCTCCCGGCCCTCGTTGATGTAGGCCAGGTTGCAGGAACCGGGCTTGCCACCGAACAGGCCGTAGGGAGGATGCACCTTGCCATCGCCGAACATGACCAGGGTGGGATTCTCGTCATACAGGCGGATCCTGTACTTGGCCCCGCAGCCGCCCCGGAACTTGCCGGCCCCGCAGGAATCGGTGATGAACTCATTGAACTCGGTCAGATGAGGATAATCCATCTCGTTGGTTTCGATATTCGGCGCGATCAGGCCTCCCAGATCGATGCCGTCGCCGATGTAGTGGCGCCCGTCCATGCCGGGCATGCCGCCGGCCCCGCCGAAACCATTGAACCCGAACATCACGTAAAAGTTTTCGTTTCGTGGATCGATCCCTGTGATGGTGGGACCGTTCCAGCGGTTCCAGCCCGCAGGCACCCGCTCGGGCAGGACCTTGGAGAGAGCGATCCAGCAGGCCTCCAGGATGGCACAGGCCGTATCCAGGGTGCAGGAGGCCACCGGTGCGGGAAAGCGGGGATTAACCACGCAGCCCTCCGGAGCCTCGATGTGGATCGGCCGGTACACCCCCTCGTTGTGGGGAATATCCGGGGTGGTCACCGTGGTCAGGAAGGCCACGTAGACGCAGGTGGCGGTATTGGCCAGGGGGGAGTTGACGAAGCCGGTAACCTGGTCGTCGGAACCGGTAAAATCCACGAAGGCCTCATCCCCCTTGATGGTGATGCCGACCTTGATGCGGATCGGGTCATCGCTGAATCCGTCCGAATCGAGGAAGCTCTCCCCCTGGTACACCCCGTCATTGAGCCGGGCGATCTCCAGGCGCATGCGCCGCTCGGCGTACTGGTGGATCTCTTCGATCCTCCGCCGGGTCTTCTCCACCCCGTACTTCTCCAGGAGCTCGAGGATGCGCCGCTCCGCCACCCGACAGGAGGCCACCTGGGCCTTTATGTCCACCCACAGGGCATCGGGCATGCGGGTGTTGATGCGGATCATGTTCAGCACATCCATGATCGGTTGCTCCTCCCGGTAGATCCTCAGCGGCGGGATGCGGATGCCTTCGTGAAACAGTTCGGTGGCCCCGGGGGCGTAGGAACCCGGTTCCATTCCCCCCACATCTCCGTGATGAGCCCGATTGATGGCCACGAACTGCAGCTCCCCGTCGTAGAAGACGGGCTTCATGATGGTCACATCGGGAAGATGGGTGCCGCCGAGATAGGGATCGTTGAGCACGAAGACATCCCCCGGGTGGATATCCTCTCCGAATTCCCGGCTGATCGCCTTGACCGCCTCCATGACCGAGGCCGTGTGGGAGGGAACCCCGTCGATTTGAGCAACGATGCGGTTGTCCCAATCGCAGATGGCGCAGGAAAAATCGTGCACCTCCGCAAAGATCGGCGAGATCGAGGTGTTGATCATGGTGATGCCCATCTCCTCGTTTATCGTCAACAGGCGGTTGTAGATCACAGACAGGGTGATGGGATCACTCGCGCCTTCGAACTCCTTCTTTCGATCGGGATGAACGCTCATTCCTGTACCTCCATCACGATATTCCCGTAGCCATCGATCTTCATGCTCCAGCCGGGGTGGAGGATCACCGTGGTGATGCGCTCCTCGATCACCGCCGGTCCTTCGATCTCCATGCCCGGCTGCAGTGGGCTGCGGTCGTACACCGGGGTTTCCCGAAATCCGCCCTGAAAGTATACAGTTCTGCTGCCCTTCAGCGCTTCCGCGGGATCGGAACGTTCCGCCGCCCCTGCCTGAGCGTCCAGGCCGGCCTTGTCCACCCTGCCGAGCGCGGTGATGCGCAGGTTCATGATCTCCAGAGGGCTCTCCGGCGTGGAGTAGGTGTACAGCCGCTCGTGGGCCTGGTGGAAGGTCTGGGCGATCGTTTCCAGATGCTTCTCTTCTATTGTACAGTCTTGGGGAATCTCTATGGTGACCTCGTGGTGCTGCCCCCCGTAGCGAACGTCGAGGTAGCGCAAGAGCCGGGCCCGCCGCCTCTCCACACCCTCCTGCAACAGCTCCCGTAGGGATTTGTCCTCCACCTCCCGGATCGTTTCGTTGAACCCTTTCAGATCGACGTCTGGAAGCAAGGCATTGAAGGTACGCACGTTGTCCAGACGGATGTCCGACTCGAGCATTCCCAGAGCACAAAACACCGAGGCGGCTCTCGGTACGATCACGGTCCGGCAGCCCACCTCTTCGGCGATCTTGCAGGCGTGAATCGAGCAGGCACCTCCGGCGCTGACCAGGGAGTGCTCACGGGGATCGTAGCCCCGCTGCACAGACACAACCTTGGTGGCGTCGGCCATGTTCTGATTGCTGATCTTGAAGATCCCCGCCGCGGCTTCGGTTTCCTCCATCCCGAGGGGATCGGCGATCTCCCGTTTGAGTGCGTCCTTGGCCCTGTCCAGGTCGACCTTCATCTCACCGCCGAGGAAGTAATCCTCGTTCAGGTATCCCAGAATCAGGTTGGCATCGGTCACGGTCGGCTTGTCCCCGCCCAGGTCGTAGCACACCGGGCCGGGATCCGATCCGGCGGAAGCGGGCCCCACCTTGAGCATTCCCCCCCTGTCCAGCCAGGCGATGGAACCGCCCCCCGCTCCGATGGTGTTGATGTCGATCATCGGTTTTGCGATCCTGTAGCCGGCGATCTCTCCCTCCGTGCTCAGGGTAACCTTACCCCCGGATACCAGGGTCACATCGAAGGAGGTCCCGCCCATGTCCATGAGTATCAGGTTCTCCCTCTCCAGCAGTCCGGCGAAGAATACCGCCCCCACCGCCCCGGCGGCGGGTCCGGAGAGAAGCGTGGCCGAGGCCTGGCGGATCGCCGTCTCCGCGGTCATCACTCCTCCATTGGAGGCTGTCACATAGAAGGCGCGACTCAGACCGTCACCCCGCAGCTCCTTCTCGAGATTCGACAGGTACACGGTGAGCTTGGGACCTACATAGGCGTTGGCCACGGTGGTGGACATGCGCTCGTACTCTCGAATCTGGGGTAGCACCTCCGAGGAGATGGAGACAAAGACATCGGGCAGCTCCCGAGTCACGATTTCCCGGATCTCCCTCTCGTGGAGATCGTTGAGAAAGGAGAAGAGGGTACAGACGGCCACCGCTTCCACCTCCTCTCTCTGAAACAGGCGGCAGGCTTCCCGGACATCCTCCTTCTCGAGGCTCTGCACCACCTCTCCCCGGAAGTCGATGCGTTCCCGAACGGGACGGCGCAGGTAACGGGGCACGAGGGGCGCAGGGAAGGGCAGGTAGAGATCCCAGATATTCTCCTTGTGGGCCCGGCGCATCTCCAGGGTATCCCGAAACCCCGCGGTCAGGATCAGCCCGGTCTTGGCGCCGGTTGAAGTCAGCAGGGTATTGGTTGCTACGGTAGTGCCGTGGGCGAAAAAATCCAGTTCGGGGAGGAACTCCTCGAGGCTCTTGCCGAAATGCGTGGCCGCTTTGCGAATGACGTTGTACAGCCCGATGGAGGGATCTTTGGGAGTGGACAGCTCCTTGAAAGTGTGAACGTCGCCCTGTTCGTCGATGACCACGCAATCGGTGAAGGTACCCCCGGTATCCACCCCGACTCTGAACTTCATGCCTGCCTCCCCCTCTGGTGTTTTCTTCCTATACAGGAGCGCCGAGAATATGTCAACAGAAAATCTCCGCAGCATTTTTCCCCCTTGATTATCTTAGATTTCCCAGTACAATAGGCTGCTGGTGCACGAATTTTAGAGGGAACAAAATTGATATTGGCTGCGGCCGTCAGGCCGCAGGTAGACATATCTTTTGGGATACCTTTTCTAACTACCAAACGAGGGAACCTACATGAAGACGAGAAGAATACTGATTCCTGTCCTGGTCGTAGTTATCATCGTCGCGGTGGCTGTGGTGGTCTACCTGACCATGAATCCTGTTGATACCATCTTGGAGTTCCAGGTGCGCGACGCGGTAAGCAAGGACTGGGTCTGGGACGCGACCTTTCGCCTCCAGGACAGGGCGATCCGATCCCATTTTCAGTCCGACCGGGGTCCGGTAACCCAGACCTTTACCCACCTCGAACCGGGAGAGGCGACGTTGGAGATCAGCGCCCCTTCCTACGTGTCTCAGACGATCTCCGTACCCTTGAAACGCGGAGAGAACCGACGAGAGACGATCGATCTGGTTGGCTATGAGATTCCCGATCTGACCAAGTGGATCATCTTCGAGGACCGCGTAGGCAACGACATTGTTCAGGAGATACGCCCTGTCAGCTCGGAGGGACCGGCGGTGCTCAACCACCCCTGCCTCGACCTGTGGATCGGCGCCCGGGTCTCC
>JAGLQP010000152.1 GCA_023136785.1 Spirochaetales bacterium | reverse complement strand
GGTAGCTTAAGAAATACTTCTCGGGTTCTCGCATTGTGACAATCTAGGACTCAATTCATGAGCTACGCGAGCCACGCACGCGGTCATACTCGACGATGCGCCGGACCTTGGGCTGGGAGCGTCCACCGGGAGTATATTCCGAACGCATCCAGATCGCGACCAGTGTCTTGGCCAGCTCAGGCCCAATCACCTGAGACCCCATGGCCATGATATTGGCGTTGTTGCTCTTCCGCGCCCGCTCCGCAGAGTAGGCATCGGAGCAGAGTGCGGCGTAGGCACCGGGCACCTTGTTGGCCGCGATGGATACACCGATCCCGGTGCCGCAGATTAGAATGCCCCTGTCGTGGTCTCCCCGCGCCACAGCCTCCGCAATTTTGATCGCCACATTGGCATACACCGTGTCGTCACTGCCGTAGTCTTCGTGTTCGTATCCCAGCTGCTCCAGATGCTCCTTGATGATCTCCTTGAGCTCAGCGGCGTTGGGATCACAACCGATGGCAATCGTTTTCATGATCTCTCCAGCCCCTTAGTTGTCCGCGTATTCGGGTCTCATGGGAGTGAAGAACTCAAGAACCTCACTGTCCTCCAGCACCTCCGCTCCGTGGTGCTCCCACGGGTCGAAGGCGTAGCTCATGCCGGGAGTGGCGATGAAGCTTTTCCCTTCGTTCAAGAGAAAACGGAGTTTGCCCTGCAGGACATATCCGTGCTGCACCGCTTCGTGGTTGTGGAGAGGGATCGTCGAGCCCCGGGCCATCTTGAAATGGCAGAGCATGCTCTGCTCATGAAAGGACAGGGTGGTACGGAAAATCCCGGCGGGTTTCTCCACCGCTTTCAAATCCTTAAGTTCAGCGTTCTTGCGGCGTTTGTTCTTGTCTCTCATAGGTCAGGAGTATAGCGAAGATGGGGAGATACGACTACAACCTGAGCAGATATATTCTCGTCGAGCCAGGACGTCCGCTACACCAGTACGGAGAACTGACAGAATTTCGGCTTTACCAGCCGTTCGAAATCTTTGTAGGCGATCTGAATCAGCTCGGTGTGGGAACAGGCGTTGAAGGCGATTTCTTCATCCTTTTTCAGCGTCTCATCGGCATACACGGGCAGCTTGTAGAGATTCCCGAAGGGCGGCATCGCTCCGGTCTCGCAGCCTGGAAACAGGTGAGAGAACTCCTCTTCCCTGGCCAACTGCAGGGAAGAGGCTTTGCAGGATTTTTTCAGCTTGTCCAGGTCGATCTGGTACTTGGCGGGCAACACAGCCAGGGCGATCTTGCCGTCGATTTGTACGATGACCGTCTTGGCCATGTTTCTTCCCTTCACATGGGCGGAAGCGGCGACCTCCTGCGCCGTATACGCCGTTGAGTGGCGGATCGATACATACTTGACCTTGTTCTTGTCGAGAAACTCTTTTAACTGAGTCACGGGCATCACGCTCCTCCTTACATCCCTAATAATAGAAGATTCGGTCCTGGAACGCAAAAAAATTCTCTGTCGACATCGGGTGGATTACCATGTACAGTCAGAAAAAATACGCTGTTGGAAAGGGGTGAGGCATGGAACCCTCCGGAGTAAGAGCCAGATACACTCATACCAATCTGGTAGCCCGGGATTGGCGAAAACTGGCGCGGTTCTACGAAACCGTATTTGGCTGTGTACCCGTGCCGCCGGAGCGGGATCTGCACGGGGAAGGGCTCGAAAGAGGGAGTGGTGTACCGGGAGCACGGGTTCAAGGGATACATCTACGCTTGCCCGACCACGGATCGGGCGGCCCAACCGTAGAGATCTTTCAGTATGCTCAACCTGCCGATCGCGAGCAGCCGGTAGCGAATCGTCCGGGCCTGGGTCATCTGGCCTTTGAAGTCGATAATGTTCCTGCGGCTGAACGGGCCGTGCTGGCGGCGGGAGGATCAAAGCTGGGAGAGATCGTGACCTTCGACGTACCGGGGGCGGGAACCATCACCTTCACCTATATTCGTGATCCGGAAGAAAATATTATTGAGCTTCAGAACTGGACGTGAACCGCTTTACTCAATAAAGGAAGCGGCGACCGCCTTGAGTTTTTCGTATTCTTCTTGAAGTTTCTGGAATGCGGTCCTGACTGCATCACGGTCCCCAGCCTTGGATGTATCTTCCAGCGTACGGGCGGCATCACCGAGCGGGCGGGCTTCCAGATTCCAGGCTCCGCCCTTGATCGAATGGGCTTCCTGTCCGACCCGTTCCAGATCACCGCTGTCCAAGGCCGCGGGGATCTGGGATAGCTGATCCTCCACCTTTTCGAGAAACGATGAGATCACACTGCGTACGACGTCCTCCTGCCCCATGAACGTATCCACGGCTTTGCTGAAATTAAATATCGTGCCCCCGTTCTGCTTCCCGGAATCCTGTACCACAACTTCTTCTTGCGTTGAGCGACCCGGCAACCATTGGAGAAGAACCGGGACGAGATCTTTCTTCTTGAAAGGCTTGGTCAGACAGTGATTCATTCCTGAGGCTATCGCTTTTTTCTGTTCCTCCTGCAGTGCACTGGCGGTGACGGCGATAATCGGCGTCTGCACCCCCATCTCCCGCAGTTTTCTGGTGGCGTCATAGCCGTTCATATTCGGCATCTGGATATCCATGAAGATCAGATCGAACTCCGCCTGTTCGGCCGTTTCTACAGCCTGCAGGCCGTCCCCGGCCAGAAAAACCCGATGGCCTAATTTTTCAAGAATCGTTTGGAACAGCTGCTGATTCACCTCGTGATCCTCGACCACCAGGATGCGAGCTCCCTGAGGCTCCTCGATCTCCGCCGGGGCAGCGGGAATCTCCTCGACTTCACCGGCCTCTTCCAACTCTTCCGCCGGTTCGAGCTCCGCAAGCTCCGGTTCGTATTCTAGGGTTAGGACCCTGAACACCTCCGCCAGCAGCTCTGCCCGCTTCACGGGCTTAGTTAAATACCCGTTGAACCACCTGAGCAGCTTCATCTTCGCTTCGCCGCTGCCCAGTCCTTCCGGTGTAAGCAGGATCATCCTGGTGCCGCTGAAAAGCGAATCCGAAATCACTTCGCTGGCCAGCTGCCAGCCGTCGATTCCAGGCATGCGCAGGTCAACGAGAACCAAAGAATAGGGATCACCGTCGCTCGCAGATCGCCTCATCCTGGACAGGGCTTGTTCGCCGTTTTCCGCCTCATCGACCCGGCATCCCCAACCTTCGAGATAGATTTTCAGAGCCTGGCGTGCCGAAGCGTTGTCATCCACCAGCAGCACCCGGAGGCCGGCAAAAAAGTCATTCGGAACATCCTTGAACAGATTGTCCTTATCCTGCTTGTTCAGCGATACGGTGAACCAAAAGGTCGAACCGGCTCCCTCCCGGCTTTCAACGCCAATCTTTCCATTCATCATCTCCACCAGGCTCTTCGAGATCGACAGACCCAACCCGGTGCCGCCAAACTTGCGGGTGGTAGAGGTATCTGCTTGGGAAAAGGATTGAAACAGGCGAGCCATCTTCTCCTGGCTTATCCCGATTCCCGTATCCTTTACCGTGATTTTCACCGTACTCTGTGACTCATCCCCCCCAACTTCCTCCACGACGATCTGGATTTCCCCTTCCGAGGTGAATTTGACTGCGTTGTTGAACAGGTTGATCACGATCTGACGCAACCTTGCCGGATCACCCCGCAGCCGATGCGACAGCTCGGGAGCAAGCTTGAGGATAACTTCCAGGTTCTTTTTGTGCGCTTCGAGAATCACAAAATCGACGGCATTCTCCAGCATCTCGTATAGGTCAAAATCAGTCTCTTCAAGATTGAGCTTGCCCGCTTCGATCTTGGAAAAATCCAATATATCGTTCACCAGACTAAGCAGAACGTCCGCCGAAAACCGGACCTGTTCCGCATACTCCGCCTGCTCCATATCCAACTCCGTGTCGAGGAGAAGCTCGGTCATCCCCGTGATCGTGTGAATCGGCGTACGGATCTCGTGACTCATGTTCGCCAGGAACTCAGACTTGGTGCGGGCCATGGCTTCGGCGAGTTCTTTCGCTTTCTGCAGATTGACTTCGCTCTTCTTCCACCGACTGATGTCTTTGACCAACCCGAATATGAACTGGGGCTGTCCGGTTTGGTTCCGAAGCAAGGACAGAGTGACACGCCACCAGGCCACCTCGCCGTTCTTGCGGTGGAATCGGTTCTCCGTTTCGAAGAAGGGGACTGCTCCTTCCTGAAGGGCAGCGAAGTTTTCCACGTAGCTTAGAGAATCTTCGGGATGTATATAAATCGAGAGGTGCTGATTCTCCAGCCCAGCGGCCGTGTAACCAAGCATGGACTGCAGGGCTGCATTGCTGCGCAACAGTCTTCCCTCCAGATCCATGAGTACCATGCCCACCGGAGAATGAACGAAGAAGGAATGAAAAGGATTGGTGTAGTTCTTGTAACGCTCGAGCTGCCTGGATAGAGCCGCCACCGCCTTGGTGGTTTTGTGCAGCTGTACCGAGTAGCGAACAACCCGCTCGAGAAGATCGTCGCGAAGCAGTTCTTTTATCAGGAAATCCTGGGCGCCCGCCGCGATTGCCTTGGAGCCGCCTGCGGGATCGTCTACCAGAGCGACGATCGGCAGATCCGCGCTCTGTTTGAGCTTGTGCATCCTATCCCGAAGATCTCTCTCCGACGCGCCGCTACAGTCAAGTACCGCAACATCGATATCAATATGGAGGACAAACCGCAGTGCCTCCTCTATATCCTCTGCGAACAGGAGCTGACACCCTTCGTCCTCTTCGATCTTGAAAATTGCTTTATCGACTCCCACCAGAAGTACTTGCACGAGTTTATCCTAATCTCTCCGATCGGGGCCGTCAAGAAAGATTATCTGATAGTGACACCTATCCTTAAAACAAAAAATTCTATTGCATTACCAACCGAGTCCATGGCAAAATCAGTGTATGCACAAACACAAAGCTGCGGTCCTTACCGCCGTACTGGCTGTGGGGTTGCTGGGGAGCTCCTGTTCCATCAACAAGCTGGCCGTCAATCTCGTCGCGAAAACCGTCTCCTCCGGCGACAGCACCGTATTCACCGGCGAGGAGGATCCTCAGCTGGTGGCGGATGCTCTGCCCTTTGCAATGAAGCTCTACGAATCGCTCCTCGAGCAGACGCCGGAAAACGAAGATCTTCTACTTACCACCGGCAGCATATTCACTATGTACGCAAACGCCTTCATTCAAACCCCGGCGGGCATGCTGCCGGACAGCGAGTACGAACAACAGCAGGAGATGCTGCAGCGGGCGAAAAAGATGTACCTCCGCGGACGAGGATACCTGCTGCAGGCCATGGAGCTGCGCTATCCTGGATTTGGGGAACACCTAAAAAACAATGAGTTGGAACAGGCCTTGGCGCCGACCGATGTCGAAGATGTGCCCTTTTTATTCTGGACCTCCGCGTCCTGGTTGGGGGCATTCTCCACGGACACCTTCGACATGGAACTGCTGCTCAACCTTCCCAAAGCGATTGCCCTGTTGAACCACGCCCTGGAGCTGGATGAATCTTACTCAGGCGGCATGATTCACGATACCCTAATTTCTATTTACGGCGGCCTGCCCGCGGCCA
>JAGLQP010000151.1 GCA_023136785.1 Spirochaetales bacterium | reverse complement strand
TCGGTGCTATCTTTTTCAACGATCCGACAGTCATGAATTCCTCCTTGCGGTTAGTCCGCGACTAGACGATGTGCATCCCCGCGACACCCCACGCACAGATCTCCAAGGATCTCTTTGAGAATGTTGTCCGTTGGGTGACCGTTGCCCACGTGCTGTATGAAGCACTCACCGAAGGGGCGTCCGATGCGCTGCCCTTGAGCCCGGGTCATTTCTTTCATCTCCTCGAGGTAGGAATCGAATTTGTTGATGTAGCGCAGCCACTCCCCCTGGCTCTCGTGGCAGGCCAGCATCCGCTCCTTCATCTCCATGACGGCTGCCACATCGATCCCGAAGTGCACCGGTAGGGGTCGGCCGAAGTTGTCGATCCCGCCGACGGCGTTCCAGTAGTAGAGGTGGGGGATCTTGTCGGCGGGAGCCAGGGGCAGGCCGCAGTCGTAGAGGGGCACGGGGGCGATGAAGGCGGCGTTGCGCACCAGCCGGGATGTCTCCTCGTGGTCGATCAGGTAGTCCGTCGGGGCATGGGTCAGGATGATGTCCGGGTTCACCTGGCGCACCACCCGCACGGCCAGCTGCCGGTAGTGATGGTTGTGCCCCACCTCCAGATCCCGCCCGCCGGCGTAGTGATAGGCCGCACCGATCAACTTTGCCGAAGACTCCGCTTCTTTTAAGCGCTTGTCCCGAATCTCCCGGCTTTTCAGGGTAGGGGAGCCCACCTCCCCCCCGGTCATTGTGGCCAGATGAACTTCACAGCCCTTCTCGGCCAGCAGGATCAGCGTGCCCGCGGCCATGAACTCGATATCGTCGGGATGACAGCCGAAGGCCAGTACTCGCTTCAGTTTCTTCTCCTATCCGTTTCCAGCGGGATGAACGGAGTTAGGTAGTATCAACCGCCGGAGCGATACTTCCGCCATGTTTGGATCAACATCTCCACTCCCTCCCAGGGGGTGTCGGGGAACAGTGCATCGATGGGATGCAGGATAAAACGCCCGGAGGGTCCGAGGGCTGCCACGGCCCGGCGTACCTCCTCCTCGATCATCTTGGGATCCTTTGCAGACAGGGTGATGGCGTTGGCTCCTCCCACCAGGCACATCCGGGAACCGAGGAGGTCTCTGGCCTTTTCCATAGAGATACCGTCAAGCAGGGGATCGACGAAGTACAGGACATCCACTCCGGCATCGGCTAACCGCGGACCGAGAATCTCCACCCCGGTGGTGACGGTGTAGCAGAACTTCTTCCCGTAGCGATGGGAGAGATCGGCCAGGCGGCTTACGTGTTCGACGAGGAATTGATCGAACAGGGCGGGGGACCAAAAATCGGTGGAGGAGTACCATCCCCTTTCTACGATCAGGTCGATTCCCGGATGCCGCGCAGCCAGCTCGACCCGGGCCAGGTCTGTTTCGGTGATGATCTCCATCAGCTCGGCAAAGGCTGAAGGGTTATCCATGGCCAGGAGGATCGCTCCTTCGGTACCGCACAGCCAGACAACCGCATCCATTCCGAAGGCCGCCCAGGCCTGCACCGCCACTCCCTGCTCCCGGGCGAAGGGCACGACTGAGTTCATACGCCGATCGAGCCAGTCCCAGGCTTCTCGGTCCGGGGGAGCGTAGAGGTAACGAATGTAGGGCACGTCTTCAGGCGAGCTCACCGCATGCTCCACACCCCGGGGAATATTGAAATCTTCCATTAAAGACACGTGATTCGGCTGGATCACCCATCCCTCACCCAGCTCCTCTCCGGTCTGGTGCACCTGGTGACGCAGAGTTCCCGCCGGCGTCTGGTATTCCCGGACCAGGACCGGATACTGTTTTGCTGCATCCGCCTCACGGCGGGAGTTGGTCCATCGGACCTCCGGATGTACGCTCCAGGGAACCGAAACGTCGAGCAGATCATCTACGCCCAAGGACAGCCAGGCCCGGACCCGCTGAAACTCGTCTTCCAGTGTCCAGGGCACGGGCAGGGTGTGGATGTGCTCGAGGCGCTTCGTATACCAGCGGCGCACCTCCCGGCCGTCCTCCTGCCCGCCGCTCTTCCAACGCAGCTCCGTTGGCACAGGATTGCCGAAGCACTGGAAGGTCAGGGGGATGTGATCGACAGCTTCTCCGTTCCAGGCGGCCATCAGCCGTTCTTTCGAGTTCATGGACCCCATACTATTGACAAAGGGGTGTTTGGACAATACCGTGGGATCGTCCGCCGTGGAGGACCTCCGGCCAAGACCGGAGCAGGGTTTATGCAGATGCTTTGGAGAGATTTCAATTTCTGAGTGTGGAGATAATATCTGTAGGAGGATAGCAATGGCAGGAAAGGCTGAGTTTCGGTTTTCCTTCGGACCGTGGAACATCCATGAGGGCGCCGATGTCTTCGGCCCCTCGGTTCGAAAAACCGTGGGCATGCTTGAGAAGCTGAAGATGTACAAGAAGATGGGCTTCGACGGAGTGCAGTTTCATGACGATGACGCCGTACCCAGCGTGGATGTGCCCCCCGATCAGATGATCAAAGAAGCCGGGGAGATGAAGAAGATGATCTCCGGGGAAGGGCTGGTGGCGGAGTTTGTCGCCCCCAGGCTGTGGGAACATCCCATGACCGTGGACGGCGGGTTCACCGCCAACGACCCGAAGGCTCGGCAGTACGCCAAAGAGCGCTGCGAGAAGGCGATCGATATTGCCAATGTGCTCGGCACGAAGAATATCGTTCTCTGGCCTGCCCGGGAGGGCATCTATGTGAACGAGTCCAAAGACCACGTGCTGGCTTCGGAGCGCTTCGTCCAGGCGGTCAACGCCATGCTCGAATACGATCCCAATATCCGGATTCTGGGGGAGATGAAGCCCAATGAACCGATGGATCACGCCTATCTGCCCACGACCGGCCACTTCCTGGCCCTGTGCTACAAAACAGTGGATCCTGATCGCTGCGGCATCCTGATCGAGAGTGCCCACGCCATCCTCGCCGGTCTGGATCCAGCCATCGAGATGGGCTACGCCCTGTATCACAACAAGCTGTGGAGCGTACACCTCAACGATCAGAACGGTCTGAAGTTCGACGAAGATCGTATCTTCGGAGTAATCAATCTCAAGCGGGCCTTCGACCAGGTTCTGGTTCTTTACGACACCGACTTCGGATCCAACGGCGAGTTCGTCGGGCTGGACATCAAAGCCCTGCGCACCCAGGAGGATTCGGTAGCCACCCATCATCTGTCCCACAGCCGCGAGATCTTCCTGCTGCTGTTGGAGGTGGTGAAGAGCCTCGATCGGGCCAAGCTCGAAGAGTATCGCAAGAGCCGCAACTATGAAGATCTGGAGCTGTTCATCATCAAGACCATCATGGGCAAGATCTGAGGAAACAAAACCGCAAGGAGAGGCTGGCCTCTGATTCAAGAGACCGGGGATTCGACCGTATGGGACTGAAAGCAGAACCGATCCACAAACCGAAAATCGGCATTCTCTTCGTGACCTCCGGCTGGTTCCGGGAGGTGGGCCTGCAGGACCCCTCGGGGGACACCACCGCCGAGGTGGAAGCGGTTGCCCGCCAGGCGGTCCAGCGGCTCCAGGATTTCCTGGAGCCGGTCTATCCGGGGGTTCTGTCCTCGGTGGAGGAGGCCCGCCAGGCGGCTGGGAAGATCCGGCAGGCCGATGTGGATGGACTGCTGCTATCACCGTTGATGTGGTGCGAGGATCAGATCGTCCGGGCAGCCCTGGAGGGCTTGAAGGATCTGCCCCTGCTGCTGTGGACCTTCTCTCCCTCCGCGTCGCTGCCGGAGTTCGTGTCCTTTCAGAGCATGATCCAGGGAAGCGGGGCGGTGTGCACGCTTCAACTGTCCGGAATGCTGCGCCGCGAGGGCTACAGCTACCGCTCCATCGTGGGGCACGCCGGGGATGAGGACCTGTGGAGGGAGCTCGAAAACTCTACCCGAGCCATGGCTATCTCCCGCAGCCTGAGAGGTCTACGCGTCGGGGTCTTGCCCTTTCCCTGCGATCAGATGTCCACCACCTACGTGGACGAGTTCGACCTGCGCGCCCGCTACGGGGTCGAGCTGCGCTATCTCGAGCTCGAGCGCTTTCGAAGCACAGCTCAGGAAATCCCGCAGGGTGAAATCGAGGGCATGCGCCGGGAGATCGAAGCTGACGGGCACAAGATCAGGGTAGATGAGCGGAACCTGACCGAGGGCATCAAGTATGCCCTGGCTATGGAGCGGATCATGGGGCAGGAAGGCATCCAGGTTCTGGCCATGAACGATGTGATCGAAGAGATGCATGCAAGCTTCGGACTCCGGCCCTGCCTCACCAATCCCCGGCTGTCCGATTCGGGGGCGGTTGTGTCGATGGAGGCGGATGTAGCCGCCGGGGTGTGTATGTACGTCCTGCGCCGGTACAGCGGTCAATCCCCGTTCTACACGGAGGCCTTCAGCACGGACTACCGGGCCAACGCTCTTCTTCTCGGCCACGCCGGCTATCACGATACGGCTAATGCCGACCCGGACTCCCCGGTACAAATCGTTCCCGATGTGGAGTACGAGAACTCGGATCGCTTCAGCGGAGCTGTGAGCTTCTTTAAGTACCGAAGCGGACCGGTGACCGTGGTGAACTCGGTGTGGGACGGGGAGAAGCTGAAATGGGTCATTGTTGAAGGGGAGTCCCTTGCCGGTCCGGCCAAGATGGACGGGAACTGTCACCTCATATGCGCTCTCGATGTGCCTGTCAAGGAGTTTTTTCGACAATCCGTAGAGAGCGGGGTCAGCCAGCACTGGATCGTGATCTCCGGAAGGCACGGCAGCGCCCTTTCCGGGCTCTGCGAGCAGCTCGATATCCGCCTGGCGGCGATAGACTAAATGAAAAATTATACCCTCATTTCGTTATATTATTCTCTTTATATTCTCCAGCTGTCGACGAAAGGAGATGAGTTAAGTAAAATTTTAACATAACTAGATAGAAAAGATGATGGAAACAGCGCAGATAGAACAATTTGACAAGATTCCCAATAGGTCATATAATCATAATTCGTTACCCTATCCATCCAAATCTAAGCCGGCTGATCAGTGAGTCAGCCGGGGAACAAAGGAGGAGCGCATGCTCAAAAAAGGTTCTTTATTGTTACTGGTGCTCTTTTTTGCACTGTCCGCTGTCGTGTGGGCCGGGGGCGGAAGAGAGGCGGCCAAACCCACCCTCAGCATCATCTGTTTCCAGGGCTACGCCGAGGACAGCTGGGTCAAGCCGTTCGAGGAGAAGTACAACGCCCAGGTGAAGATCACCTACGCGGGCACCGTGGAGGAACACTTCACCAAGGTCAAGGCGACACCGTCGGAGTACAACATCGTTTCCATCGACTCCGGACGGGTGCTGCTGTACAAGGACGCCGGGCTGATCCAGCCCATCGACACCTCCAAGCTCAGCAACTACAACAAGATCGGTGAATACTTTCGGGAACACCCCTACGGGAAGATGCCCGATGGCAGCAAGCTGCACGTACCCGTCGTCTGGGGAACCCAGACCATCACGGTCAACACGGAAAAGGTACCGTCTGGTATGCTGGCCAAGTTCCTTTCCAAGACCAAGGACGGCAAGCACGAGACCGTGTCCCTCGATAT
>JAGLQP010000150.1 GCA_023136785.1 Spirochaetales bacterium | reverse complement strand
AGGTCGAGGTAGGGGAGTACTACGCAGCATTTTTCAACAGACTGATCCGCTGGACCGCCCGGATGTAGAACCGCCGCCTGAGTCCCGCGATCAGGCAGCTGGGGTAATGCTTCAAAGATCGAGACGCTCCAGGCATTGGGCGGCTGCACCCAGGATTCCCGCCTCGTTTTGAAGCGCCGCCGTATGGATCTTTACACCGGAGAGGGGAAGCGGCCAGGCGAAATCGGCGATGTACTGCGTCACAGGCTCCAGCAACTCCTCGCCGGCTGCTGAAATACCCCCGCCGATAATGCAGGCTTCCGGATTGAATACATTGACCAGATTTCCGAATACCCGGGCAATGTGCTGAGCCGTCTCTCGGACCGCTTCGATCGCGCACCCGTCTCCCTCGCGTGCCCGTTGAAACACCACTTCTGCGGTGACGGGCTCTGCACCGGTCGGCCCGACAGGCCCTGTCGCTCTCTTTCCGCATTTTTCCAGGTAGCTCCGCTCGATCGCCGACGCCGAGGCGTACTGCTCGAAACATCCCCGGCTCCCGCAGGTACAGAAGGGGCCTTGCGGATCGAGGCAGATGTGCCCGATCTCGCCGGCCAACCCGCGGGTGCCCCTAAATACTCTTCCTTCCAGGACCAGCGCACCCCCCACTCCGGCCCCCAAGGTAATCATGACGAAGGACTCGTAGCCGGCGCCAACCCCGAACTTCAATTCTCCGGCAGCGGCGCAGTTTGCGTCGTTGTCTGCGAATACGGGAAGGGCGAAATCGTCGCTCAAGTTTTTGACCAGGGAGCGGTTTTTGAACACGGGAAGGTTCTCCGATCCCTGCAGCACCCTTCCCTCGCTTCGATCGATGAATCCCGGGGATCCGATGCCGATTGCTTCCAGGGAAACACCGAGCTTTCCGCACAGGCTCCGGATCTTTTTGGCAACCTCGCCGAAGATGTCATCGTATCCGTCTCCGGCTGAGATCTCCACTCTCTCGGTGGCCGTTAAATTTCCTTTTTCATCCACGATCCCGATTTTAGCTGCTGTGCCGCCGAAATCGATGCCGCAGAAAAAACGATTGCTCTGTTTCATCTCGTTGTCCTGTCTCGTTTTCTCAGTGTACCATAGTTTGTATCACTTTCTTGAAAAATGAACTAGAATTTTCTACAGTAGATTAGGAACTACTGTACAAGAATACAGGTTCCATCTGCTGTGCTTCGGGCGCAAAATTTTTTTTAACCCGGAGCGGCAGCAGAAAAAGAGGAACAGGAGAACGCTATGGGGAATGCGGTCGTAGGTCAATCCGGGGGGCCGACCTCGGTGATAAACTGCAGTCTGGTGGGGGTTTTGGAAACGGCTTCCTCCTCAACCGCTGTGAATCGTGTCTACGGGATGAGGTTCGCGGTCGAAGGATTGATGGAGGACAACCTGATCGATCTGACTGCAAAGCCAAAAGGTGTTATAGACAAGCTGAAACTCACTCCCTCTTCCGCTCTCGGCTCGTCCCGCCACAAGATTCAAGACGATGACCTGCCCAAAATCCTTGAAATTCTAAAAAAGCACGACATCCGCTACTTCTTTCTCGTAGGCGGAAACGACACGATGGACACGATTCATCGGGTGGAAACGTACTGCCGTGAGCAGGGGTACGAGCTGTTCGGTGTGGGGATTCCCAAGACCGTTGACAATGATCTGTTTGGAACAGACCATACACCCGGTTTTCCCTCTGCCGCTCGCTGCAACATGCTCAATGTGCTCCAGGCGGGCGTACTGGCTCGAGACATGCAGAGGGTGGACCAATACGTGATCTACCAGTCGATCGGACGGGATGCCGGCTGGCTGAGCGCCGCAACAGCGGCGGCCAAGCGGGAGGAGGGGGACGCGCCGCACCTGATCTACCTCCCGGAGGTGGCCTTCGAGAAGGACCGCTTCCTTGCCGATGTCGAGGGTTGCATCGAGAAGTACGGTTGGGTTTCGATTGTTTGCGGCGAGGGTCTGCAGTATGCGGATGGAACACCTGTCAGTGCCTCCGAGACCACGGATAAATTCGGCAATGTTGAGTTTGGGGCAATGGCCGGAGCCAGTGTGGGGCTGAACCTTCACAGGATGATCATGGACAAGCTCGACATTCGGGGAGAGTTCCAAATCACCGAATCCTTGATCATGAGTGCCGTGGATCGGGCGGTCGATTTGGACCGTGAGGAAGCCTATGCTTGCGGCAAAAGGGCCGTGGAGCTGGCCGAGCAGGGCACTTCCGGAGTCATGGTCACGATCATAAGAGAATCAGCCTCTCCCTACCGGGCTGAGCTGGGGACCACCGCCCTTTCCGAGGTCGCTGTGAAGAGCAGACCCATGCCCCGGGAATACATCAACCTTGAGGGCAATTTCGTCAGCGACAGTTTCTATGAGTATATCCGACCGTTGATCGGGAACATTCCCGAGTTCGCGGTGCTATAAATCGAAAATAGGGAGGAAAGGATCATGAATCTCAAAAGCAGCAACTATTCCCGGTACAACCTCGTTAAGGAGATGATGCAGACACCCGATGTCATCCGACGGTTCGATCCGAAAGCGGCTGAGGAGTTTGCCCCTGCTGTGAAAAAGAGGCAGCGCCTGTTTCTCACAGGGGAAGGATCGAGCAGGATCTTTCCAGCCAAACGAGCCATCTACGACACGTTGAAAAAGGCGGACCGGCTTTCGATCGCTATCGACGGCGCCACTCAAGGCTTGGAATATGACCTGTCCGCCTTCGCCGTGTTCGGCGCCTCCAATTCGGGCAAGACCAAGGAGGTGGTCCGGCTGTTCCAAAGCCTAAGGAAAGCCGATCATCAAGCCCTGTTTGCTCTGACAGCCTACAAAGATTCTCCGTTGGATCAACTGGCCCATGGTAGTCATATCCTGCTCAGCGGTAAGGAGGAAGCCGTGGCCGCTACCAAGACCGTTGTGGAGCAGGCCCTGTTCTACGACAGCCTGCTGCGGGTGCTGCGGAGCGAAGGGATGAAAGGTCTCGATGCCCTGGCCGACAAGTTCGAGGAGGCTCTTACCCATCAGATCGATCCCCAACTGGTGGATAAGGCCAAGAATGCAACGACGGTCTACTTCGCCGGGCGCAACACAGGTGTGGTAGAGGAGCTTACCCTGAAGACGAATGAAATCACCCGCAAGAGAGCCGATTTCCTGGAAGGCACCTACGCCGTCCACGGCATCGAGGAGGTCATGGATGCCCGGGAACTGATCGTGGTCGTGGAACCTTTCGAGTCCGAAGAGAGCAAGTTTCGCGAGTGCCTGGTTGATGGAGTCGGCATGGAGGTGATCGCCATTTCCACTCGCAAAACGAGCTTCCCGACCCTGGTCATCCCGGAGGCGGGGGACTATCAGAGTTATGTGGAGATCGCCGCCGGCTGGAACCTTCTCGTGGAAATCGGCATCAGTCTCGGGATCGACCTGGACAAACCGCAGCGAGCCCGGAAAGTCGGGAACATCTACCAGGGAAAATAATGCAGGAGTACTTTGCAGCCATCGATATCGGCGCTACCAAGACCACTGCCAGTGTGTCCTCCCGCGACGGTATTCTTGCCCGGGTGTATCAGCCCACGCGAAAGAGGGGGGATAGAGGAACGGTCCCGCGTCAGGTCGATTTCCTGATCGGGTTTGCCTGCCGGCAGGCTGCAATCGATAAAGGGCAGATCACTGCGGTCGGGATCAGCACTGCCAGTCCCTTCGAAAAGAGGGGTGAACGATTGGTGGTGGTGGCGCCGAATATTTGCGGAGGTCTGGCTGAGAAGCGGGAGGCAAGCGAAAACGACTGGACGGAAATACCTCTCGAGGAGGATCTTTCCGGGAAGTACCCCCGCTTGCGGATCGCCAACGATTGCATCAGCGCCGCGGTTGCGGAGCGCTCCTTCGGGGCCGGGCGGGGAGAAAAGGACATGCTCTACGTGACCTGGAGCACGGGTATCGGCGGAGGGGCGTTTGTTGACGGCCATCTGCTCACCGGCAAGAATGACAACGCCCTGCATCTGGGCCACATTGTAATGAATCACAACTACGAGGGTGAACCCCAGTGCGGTTGCGGAGGGTATGCGCATTTGGAGGCGCTGGTGGCCGGACCCGCCATAGCCAGACAGTACGGTGAGGAATCTCGTGAGGTTTTCAAGCGGTGCAGGGAGGGGGAGCCAAAGGCCGAAGCGCTGATCCGTAAAGTTGCTGCCGTTATGGCTCTTGGCTTGTACAATGCCGTCGCCCTGCTGGACACTCGTTTGATCATTCTGGGAGGAAGTGTTTCCAAGAACTGGGATTTGTTGGAGCCTCTTGTCGGGGAGGAGTTCTACAAATGTTTCCCATCTCTCACTCGCGAGGTTGTGTTCAGACACTCCGAGCTGGATGACTACCTTGGAGATATGGCGGGCCTAAGCCTGGTGATGCCCGACAGCTGGATAGCCCGCTGGCAGGCGGGAAAACCGTGGGAACAAGCGCCTGAAATAACGGTGCTGGAATCGGATGTTGGATAGAAGGAGCGTAAATCTATGAATGAGGTAAAGGTGGGTGACTTGAAGGATTTCTCGACGAGTTTTGTGCCTCCGGAATACGGTCAGGACTGTCGGGACGAAGACCTGCGGCGCTTTCGGCAGGGTGCAATCAGGGACTACCGCTCCTTGAGCTCGGAGCAGATCGAAGTCCTGGTGAAAAACAACAACACCGCCGAAGATTGGGACCGCATCCTGGTTACAGAGAACTTCGATCCTCGCCTGGTCCGCAACTGCGAGTTTTGGGGCCTGGTTCGCATCGGAGACCTGTCCCCGATTTTTCTTGAGTATCACGAGCTCAAGCTCCCGGTCGGGCTATCCAACAGCACGGTCATTTGCTGTGACATCGGCGACAATGTCGTGATGCGCAACCTTCACTACATAGCCCATTACATCATTGGAAACCGGGTCATCCTGTTCAATATCGACGAGATGATCACTGTGAACCATGCCAAGTTCGGAAATGGAATCGTGAAAGACGGAGAGCCGGAATCCGTGCGGATCTGGTTGGAGGTGGGCAATGAAAACGGCGGCAGAAAGATACTGCCCTTTAACGGAATGCTGCCCGCCGACGCCTATATCTGGTCCCGCTACCGGGATGAACCGCAGCTGATAGAGTGTTTCAGGGAACTCACCGATAATCTTGCCGACAGTCGCCGCGGCCATTACGGGATCATCGGGGACCGTTCGGTGATCAAAAACAGCCGGCTCATCAAAGACACCCTGATCGGGAGCGACTGCTACATAAAAGGTGCCAACAAGCTGAAGAATCTTACGATCAATTCCAGCAGTGACGAGCCCACCCAGATCGGCGAAGGTGTGGAAATGGTCAATGGGATCGTAGGCTACGGAAACAGGATCTTCTACGGTGTGAAGGCGGTGCGCTTCTTCACCGGACGAAACGTACAGCTGAAATATGGAGCCCGACTGATCAACTCCTACCTGGGGAGCAATTCAACGGTTTCCTGCTGCGAGATCTTGAACAACCTGATCTTTCCCTTTCACGAACAGCACCACAACAATTCCTTTCTGACCGCTTCCACCCTGATGGGTCAGTCCAATATTGCCGCCGCCGCTTCCATTGGTTCCAATCAC
>JAGLQP010000015.1 GCA_023136785.1 Spirochaetales bacterium | reverse complement strand
ATTCCTCTGCATGTCTGGGTCGATGAAACCCGCCCGCGGAATCAGGGCGCCCGACTGACAGCCTGGGAGCTTGCCCAGGCCGGCGTACCCCATACGGTGATCGTCGACAATACGGGGGGACACCTGATGCAGCATGGCCGGGTGGACCTGGTTGTCGTCGGCTCGGACCGTACCACCAGAACCGGTGATGTGGCCAACAAGATAGGCACATACCTCAAGGCTCTGGCGGCCCGGGACAACGGGATCCCCTTTTACGTCGCCCTGCCCTCTTCGACCATCGACTGGAATCTTCACGACGGGATCGCCGAGATCCCGATCGAGGAGCGCAATGCCGAGGAGGTGAGCTTCGTACGGGGAGCGCTTAAAGACAGTCAGGAGGTCGCTGAGGTCCGCATCCTGCCGGAGGGAAGCCCCGCGGCGAATTACGCCTTCGACGTCACCCCCGCCCGCCTGGTCACGGGACTGATCACCGAGAGAGGGATCTGTCCGGCCACGGAGCAGGGCATCGCCAAGCTGTTCTCATAAAGCAGCGGATATCGATTCTGTGTAATGGAAAGACCGGAATCGGCGTCAAAGGAGCTACTTCAGGTATTCCTCAAAGGACTCATCAAGGTCCCAGAAAAGGGCCTTGTAGAATTCCTGGGGCAGATGGGAAAGCCGGCTCACACCAATCACTGATGCGTCCCGCTGAGTGACGTGTTTATTCAGGGCCAGTGCTTGGATCGCCCTGTAGGCAAATCCGGATTCGCCGTCCTGGATCTGGGCATCGACAGCCGTTACACCGGTATAGCGGTCCGCCTGATAGGGATCGATCGAAACCAGATGTCCCTTCACGTACGACTTGCCGCCGCGACGAAGGCGCTCAAGAGCACTCTGTACCACTTGTCCCACCGCCTCATGTTCAAAATGCTCATAGGCCTCGGAACGGCTGTCCGGAGAAACAACGATCGCGGGCTGGAACCCCTCCAGGACTTCGATCAGTCTAGCGACAAGTTGTTCCTCCCCGCCCCAGCCGCGGATAACTTCTTCGGGCGGCACCACATCTCTCTGGGTGTTGTAGGGCCGATTCTCCAGGCCCCAGCGAAGGTACATCTCAGATCCGAGAATCGACAGCGCCCGGGTAGCCTCCACCACCCGGACCTGGGACAGGGCACCCCCTTTGAGAACCCGGGCGGGGTATATATCTCCCACCTTTCTCTGAGGATACAAGTCCAACCCTGATTCTCCGTCGGTAAACAGAAGAGTGACAATTCTCTTGTTTGAACGGGAAGCCCTGGCCATCAGGGAACCGAAATCGATGCTCTCATCATCTGGATGGGCGTGGATGAACAGGATATCCGTTTTGAAATACTCGACCGGGCGACCGGGGGCTATCACCCGGACCTTGGTTCTGCCGATATCCGGCCTAGATCTCTTTTTGATGAAGCTGAGGGCTTCCAGTGGATTGATCCCGTCGTTCTGCATTGCTGCCGGGGCAACGGTCCCGAGAACCGATGCCTGCAGCATCGCCGGCTGCTGGTTGGCTCGCCGATGGGAAAGTGTCGACCCCTCCTCCCTGACAGGAGAGACGTCGAAGGACCGCGGCGCCGGCACCTCCGCGACTGCATCGACCGGAGGTTCCCTGCTGACGGCCGGCCTTCTGGCCGGGGCTGGTTCCGGTGCTGTAAGAGTTTGGCGGGAAGGTGCTGGGTCTTCCGCAGCACTCCGGAGGAGATGGGAATCTGTTCGAGCAGCAGCGGTGTCTTCGGATGCATCTTTTCTTCTGAAGCTGCTCTCCTCGGCTCGAGTCGCTCGGCTGACGGACGTGTCCGCCTTCGCGATCGCTGCCTCGGCGGGCTTCTGCTCCCGGATCACCGGCTCCCGGACTGCAGCCTCGAGGGGTCTCTTCTCCCGGATCACCGGCTCCTCGAACGCCGATTCCTGACGCACCGGTTCCCGATTCCTGCGGCTGCTCTGCTCAGCGCTCTGCAGCTGCGCGGCTTTGGCCAACAACATCGTGTTTTCGGGTACAGCACCGGCTTGCTTGAAGAGGACAGAGAGGGCCAGCAGGAGTGCCACGATAGGAAATTGCCAGGCAAAGACCGGCTTGCCCGGGACCGGGGCCGTCTGCTCCTGTACCGAGGCATCTTTGAAATCGACCCGGTAAGGGCCGAATACGATCCGGTCATCCTGCTTCAGCGGCTTCTGCCGCCGAGGTACACCGTTCACGAGAATGGGGGGGTCCGACGACAGGTGGGCCTGTCCGTGGTGATAATCGATGCGGAACCGGGCTTCAGAGTCTGAAAACCCGGGAAGCAGCAGATCCGCGGTCCCGCCGGCAGCCACGACTACCGGATAGTAGTCAAAACTGTGGAGGCTGAGATTCCCTTCACGGCCTCGGACCTGAAGCTGAAGGTTGAAGTACCGGGTCGGCGGTACCCTGGCCTTGTGCACCGCCATCAGCCAGAGGTAGGTCTTCCGCAAGGTCAGGGAAACCAGTACTAAGCCGACGCCCAGAAAAATCCAGGACACGGATATAAGCACGCCCCGGCGCAGATCTTCCAGTATTTCCCGATCCCCGCTGGAAGTGCGCCGCCCCTGGCGCTGATCTTCGTCGCCCTGCAGGGCTTCCCCCAATGTTTGCGCACCGGCTTGTTCCGTTCCTTGGGGCGGTTCATCCAACTCGGCGAAAAGAAATCCTCCCGGCCCTAGAAAGAACAGCCCAAGCAGAAGAGACAGGAGGAAGAAGCTGGATGACTTTTCTGTCTTGCCGAGCAATCTCATGTCTGAAAACCGGTTCTGGCCGCCTCGACCAGCGAGGATACGGGGAAGCAGAACTCCGGAAACTGCAGTTTTTGTTCTTTCGGGGAAGGAGAAATGAACCGGGAGAAGCCCATTTCCTGCACCGCTCTTATGCGCCTGTCCAGATGCCCTACCGGGTGAACCTCAGCGGCCAAGCTGATCTCCCCGACGATGGCGGTGAGAGGAGGAATAGGCTGATTGATCCGTGCTGAGTACAGAGACAGGCACAAGGGCAGATCGACCCCGACCTCGCTGATGCGTATCCCGCCCCCGACGTTGACATAGATATCCTGATCGGACAGGCGAACCTTTAGATGTTTTTCCAGAACCGCGGCCATTCGGGAAACCCGGGCCGAATCGATTCGTTCGGAAAAGACGCGGGAAACCCCTCCCTTGGCCGGAACAACCAGGCTCTGAATTTCAACAAGGAGGATTCGGGATCCTTCGTACACGGGCGCTACGGCCACACCGGGAGGCTGCTCGCCCACCCGCTGGGAGAGGAACACCGCCGCCGGGTTCTCCACCTGCTCCAGCCCCTCCTCCCCCATCTCGAAGATCCCGATCTCATCCACCGATCCAAAGCGGTTTTTCGCACAGTGAAGAATGCGGATCTCAGCGCTGCCCGAATCAAAGTACAGCACCGTATCCACCATGTGCTCGATGACCTTGGGACCTGCGATATACCCTTCCTTGGTCACATGACCCACCAGGAACAGGGCTGCTCCGTGGGACTTTGCCCAGTCGATAAGCTCCTGGGCGCACAGTTTGATCTGATTCACCGTCCCGGGCACACTGCCGATATCCTCGGAATGCACAGTCTGGATCGAATCCAGGATCACCACGATCGGTTTGAGTTTCTCACAGGCCCGCAGCAGTGCGGAGAGCTCGGTTTCGGAAAAGACCTCGATCCTGCTGTCCCGGACTCCCAGCCTATCGGCCCGCAGACGGATCTGCTCCGGCGATTCTTCTCCCGAAATGTACAGAACCCGACCCTCGCTTTTGATTCCGGCTGCCAGCTGCAGCATAAGCGTCGACTTACCGATCCCCGGTTCCCCGGCGATCAGCGCCACCGAGCCTTTCATGATGCCCCCGCCTAGAACCCTGTTCATCTCCCCCAGTCCGGAGTCCAGCCTCAAACCCACCTTACTTTCTATGGACGACAGGGGTCGGGGAATCTGTTCGACCCTATCCCTGCTTTTCCTCCCTGAAGACTGCTCCGCCGATTCTTCGAAGCTGTTCCAGCTTCCACACTCCGGACAGCGGCCGAGCCACTTGGGCTCTTCGTGCTGACAGACCGTACAGAGAAACTTTGTTCTGCTCTTTGCCTTGGCGATGGTTAATCCGTCCTCCTCTACCTAGTTGATCGGCAAAGATTCCAGTTCGGAAAGTGCCAGTTCAAAGAAATACTCTCTCGCCAGAAGCTCCAATCGCTTTTGCAGCAATGCAATCCGAGCCGCTCCCCAGTGCTCCCGCCTCAGCAGCTGCTGCTCGTATCCTCGGCTTGGATGACCGCGGCTTCCGCCTCCTCCGCCTGGTGAATCCGATGCCCGGAACGGCCGGAGTCGAACAGAGATCCCTGACTGCCGACACATACGATCAGGTTGAGATTCGCCCGGGCCTGTTGCTGATCCAGCAGGGCCTTTCTCAGGCTCGGGGAGTTTCGATCTGCAGCACCGACAGTTTGTTCACGGATCCGAGCTCGAAGGACCTGTGTCTATCCTGTTCGATCTTTTCGAGAATGTCCAGGATCTGCTCGAGCAGCGGCGCGTTGCCGGTTACCTGTAGCTACGGCATGACTGGAATTGCACCGTCATGTTATGGTAGTTATACCTCATGCGGATTTTACAGGCAAATCTACGTACGGTCGAAATAGAAAAACACTCGATCTCCTGTAGGCTGCGTTACAGTCTTTTTCAGGACGGAGAAATCCGCCACCCGGAGAGCATCACCTGCCGGGGCGATACCGTAGTTGCCTACTTCCTCACTTCGACCATACGCGACTACATTGCAGACACTGCCTATGGATTCTGTATAGAGAGACACTGGAAGATCGTTCCTGAAGGGAGCTTCGGCCTCAACTTCTGTCTCGATTTTCCTGTTGACACCGATGTTGCTTATCTGTTTCCAGGACGAAGAGCAGGCCGTCCGATTTCAGACGAGGGATATCTCGTTTCGGGCCAGCGGACAACATATGCAAACGCACTGTATCTGTTCAAGGTTCCCGAATCCGTCCTTATCTTCTCCGATCCGGCCCGCTCGGGGCAAGAGTCGGGGAGTATCGAGTTAAGGCGGCTACACAACGATGATAAAACTTTTCTGCACGCGGAGGTGCGGGTGCCGGCGGCTCCGGCGGTACATCCCGGGCAGGGGAAGAAGACACGGAAGAAGAACACCGGAACGCAATTCTTCCGGAGCAGCGGCGAGTTTGAGTACAGTCTAAGGCTCAATGTCGTGAGTGCTCCGCAGGACCAGATCTATCGACGCGGAGTCTCCGCCGTTCTCGAGCGGAATGCTTCACGGCTTCACCCCCCGCCTCGAATACCCAAAGCGAACACTTCGGATTTTATCAGAGATCAGATACACGACTGTCTGAAGACCTTTCTCATAGATCGTGGTCCTCTCTGCGGATTGCAGGAAACAAAGGGGAAGAAAAAACTCTCTTCCCTGGCCGGCTGCACCCTGGCAGTGATTCAACAGCATCACGGTGGGGAGGACAAAGATACCGCCGAGCTATCCCTGCGTCTGGCGGATTTCTCCTTGAAAGGTCAGCATCCACGGGGTTTGTTCTACCCGGCATACCAGCTCGATAATCAATCCTGGCTTGCTCCGGGTTCCACCGCTACGATCTCCCTCGAAGAATCGGCGGCGATCGCGGTGGCGCTGATCCGCTTTGCCACCGCTTTACAGGCAAAAGGCGTTCCCGCCTCCCGGTATCTCCATGGAGCCACCTTCATGGCGGATGCCCTTCTTGGCTCAAACCAGAACCTGAAAGATCTCGGCGATCTTCTCTACCCTGACTCACTCCTGCCCGCCGGTACTGGACCGGGCTCTCTCGCAGCAATCGAACTGTACCTCGAGCTGTATCGTGCGACCGGCAAAGACCTATACAGGAAAACGGTTGTTGCGCTGAAATCAAAGTTCTTTACACAGAGAGTGCAGCTAGTACCTCTTCTCGGCTGGGACAGGGGGTCGGCGGGCCTGAATACGACTCTTCGGGAAACTCGGATCGCGATTTCCCTTGCCGAGGCGGGGCATGCTGTCAAAGAGCTTCATCGCTACTTCGATGCCCTCCTTCCCTGGATCCATCTGAATCGCCCCGACTCCGCCTCGAAGTTCAACCCCATGGGTGGGGTCCATCATACCCTCGATGACAACACACTTCTGTTTCGCGGTTTCGAGGTATCCTATACGCTGCTGAAGCTCAATGCCTTGGAAAAGACAAAGTCGCCATTAGGGGAATTGGTACTACTCGTGTCCCAGCTTCTCGGCTTTGCCCTGCAAAATCCGCCGGGAACCTCGTTCTACGATCCTGAAAAGAAAGATACGGATAGGTTCGGTCCGGTAGACTCCCGTGTCTGGGTACGGGAGTTGTACTACCTGACACGCCTTTTCGAGGAGTTCCCGTACATATTACAGGAGTGACAGAAAATTCTCGATAGGCCGTCCGGGTATCTAATAACCTACCGGCATTATCTGAACCTGCGGTGACCCTCGTTTCGAAGTGCTATTATATTCGCTATCTCCGCCTGCACCTTCTGAGCATCTTCCTCCCCACAGGCCCCTATACCCCGGAAAGCCGCTGCGATCAGCTCATTGTAGATGCGATTCCATTCCGCTCTCGAGCCTCTGGGCGGTGGGGTTTGTTCGAGTGTTTTCATCCCTTCGGCCAGTTCCATGAGCTTCAAGCCGGTGGTGTAGAAATCTCCAGCGTTCAAAGCGGCATTGGCCTCGCCCAATAATCTTACATTGCTCCGCATCACCGAGACAACGGCGTTCCGATTGTACTGAGCGAATACCTGCGTTGTAACCAGCAGCAGAGCCAAAACAGCAACTACGAGGTAGAATCTCTTTTTCATTTCTATACGTCCTTCAGTAGTGGATTTGTCATATGCAAAAATACATATATATTACTAAAATGGTCAATATAAATTTTGCTGCTTACTGCTCGTTGGTAAAAAAGCACATCAGTTAACGGCGATTATATTCTGCAGTCGCAGTACCCGCTTGGGATACAGCTTCAGGCTTCGTGGATGGTCCTGGCAATGGGGATACGCCGGCCCGTACCGAAGGCACGAGGGCTAACTTTCAACACAGGTGGAGCCTGGCGGCGTTTGAACTCCGCCTTGCCCACCATGTTCAGTACGCTCTTCACCAAATCCGCCTTATATCCCAGAGCGGTAATCTCCTCGAAGGTCTTGTTCTGAAGCAGGTACTGTTCGAGGATCTGATCGAGAAGATCGTATGGCGGCAAGCTGTCCTGGTCGGTCTGATCCGGCCGCAGCTCGGCACTCGGGACTTTGGTGAGAACCGATTCAGGGATCACCTGTTTTTCCCGGTTTAGGCTGCGGGCCAGAGCATACACTTCGGTTTTGAAAAGATCTCCAATCACAGCCAGGACACCGCACATATCCCCGTACAGGGTACAGTATCCGGTGGCCAACTCAGATTTGTTTCCCGTGGCAAGGAGGAGTGAATGGAACTTGTTGGAGAAAGCCATGAGCAGGAGACCCCGAATCCGGGCTTGGAGATTTTCTTCAGTAACATCGAGCGGCTTGTCCCCGAATACAGGGGCCAGTGTCTCCAAACCGGCCCGAAACATCTCTTCAATGGACAGGCTGTGAAGCTTTATTCCGAGATTTTCCGCCAGCGTTTGCGCATCGTCCCGACTGCCTTCGGAGGAGTACCGTGAAGGAAGGGCAAATACAGTTACATTTTCCGAGCCCACCGCTTTGGTTGCCAGCACGGCTACAACACTGGAATCGATACCCCCGGATAGACCGACGTGCACTCGCTTGAAACCGCATTTATCCAGATAATCGCGAATCCCCAAAACCAACGCCTGTTCCAGTTCCTCGTATCTGTTTACTTCTAAGGCGATTTTCGACTTCAAGCTCTTCGTATCCACGAATGCGAGCTGCTCTTCAAAGCCTGCTCCGAGAAAATTCAGATCCCCTTCGGCGGAGGTCACCAAAGACCGGCCGTCGAAGATCAAACTGTCGTTGCCCCCGACCATGTTCACATATACCACCGGAACTCCGGAAGATTTCCCAATACTGGAGAGGAGTCTGAGGCGAACATCGAGTTTTCCCGAATAGAACGGGGAAGCCGACGGCGAGAAGATCACCGTAGCGCCCTGGTCGAGAAGCTCCTTTACCGGATCCACAGGATAATGCAGGGCCGCGGGCTGTTCCGCCTCCCACCAGATATCCTCACAGATAGCGATCCCTATCTGTTCACCCTTAAAGGCGCTCACACGGCGGCGATCTGCCGGTTCGAAGTAGCGAGCTTCGTCAAACACGTCGTAGGTCGGCAGAAGGGATTTGGTCTGGGTCAACAAAACCTCACCGTTGCGGATCAGGGAAACCGCATTCACGAGCGGTTTTCCAGCGGATGTTCTGTTTTTATCTACATATCCCAGTACGATTCCTATTCCCTTGGGTGAGCGTTGCTGTATCAAGCGCAGGGTCTTCAAGTTCGCTTCCACGAATGAGACATGGTCGAGAAGATCCATAGGGGGATACCCGCAGACGCACATCTCGGGAAACACGATCACATCGGCTCCTCCGCGCTCTGCCTTGGTCACGTAGTCGAGAATCTTGGCCGCGTTGCCTGAAAAATCCCCGATCGCCGGGTTGATCTGACCGATTGCTACTTTCACCCTTACCCTCCGCTTTCTGCTACCAAGGATAACAAAAAGGTAGAAGTTTCGCTATATTGTCAACTCTCTCGCGCGGACCCGCCATCGTGAGCTTCCAAATCAACGAAGTCGAGGCTCGGCTGCTCGATCCTGTGCTCGAGGAGACCCCTGTCATGGCCGTTGTCTTCCTGCTCCTGGTCGCGGCGGAGAAATCTCATACAAAGAGGAGCGCCTCTGCTCCTCGACAGAAAAACCGAAGACCAGAGTTTTGGCCTTATCACTCATCGTCGGTACCTCTCTTTCCCCTCAGGATCTGCTGGTCAGGAAAACCCCGCCGATAACCATGGCAGCCCCCAAAATCAGAGCCAGCGTGATCGCCTCCCCCAATATAATAGCGCCAAGAATCATCGCCCAAATGGGGACAAAATTGACAAAGATGGCGGTCTTGGAAGGCCCGATCGATTTGATTCCCTGGTAGTAGAGGATGAAGGCCAGCACGGTTCCCATCAATCCCAAATACAACAGGCTCAGCCACATCGCAAATGAGTAGTGCGGGATCCCGATCAATCCGCCTTCCAGCAGCGCCGTCACCAGAAGAGCAATCGTTCCGATAAAGCAGGCATAGGTGATGGCCAGCCGGGGAGAAAGCTCCTTGAGAATGATCTTTCCGGCGACGGAGAACATCGCCCAGCTAAGCATGGCTCCGAAGATGTACAGATCTCCTCTACCGATCTCCCCCCGCAGCAGGCTCGGTAAATCCCCTCCGCTGATCGCCCAGGAGACGCCGAAAAGGGCTACAACCAGCCCAAGAATACGGAGCAACGAAAAGCGCTCCCGAAAGAGGAAGATAGAACTCACCGATACGACCGCCGGAGTCATGGCCACAACAACAGAACTGCGACCCGCCGGCGCGATGGACAGAGCGGAGAAAAAGAACAGATTGTAGAGGAAAACTCCGGACAAACCCAGCAGCGTCAGCCATCCCCACTGTCTCCATGAAAGACGGCAGAAGCGTCTCTCTCGAACCAGGTGAACGATCAGCAGCGTGACGGTTGCAAAGAAATATCGCAGGAAGGAGGCGGTGAAGGGCGGCGCCTCCGCGGCTGCGATACGGGCGGCAACAAACTGGCCTCCCCAGAGAAAGGAGACCAGGATCAGTTTAAGAGCGTCTGATTTCCGCACGGCCTATAGTAAGGGATTCTCCGGGATTTGAACAACGGGAATGTGCTCCTTTTATTGCTGCCATTGACCACGTCTTCGCTGCCTTGTTAAGATGCTGATGCAGTGAACAGGGTGGCCCTTATTACAGATGCTCAAACCCCTCTTGCAGATCAGCTGATACGTCGATATCTCAGCGAAGGGTACAGCGTAGCGGCCACCCGCTCCCAAAAGGTCCGTATAGATACACCCCTGGTTTCCGAGGACGAGGATTTATTATTGATCGAATGGAACAGGACGTCTCCTATATCCGCAAAAAACGTCCTGCTTACCGCACTCAATCGTTTCGACAGAATCGATGAAACCCTGCTTCTATTCACTCCGGAATTGGAGCAAAAACTTCTTCAGGAAACCAGTGCAGAAACGATAGATCGGGCCGTGGATACCTGGATCAAAGGTGCTCTGTTCTTGATGAAGGCGGTTCTGGAGCTCTATACCCAGAAACAGGGGGGCTGTCTCGCCCTGATCGATCACCTGCTTCAGGAGGAAGGAGCCGTGCTGCCCCCTCTGGAGAGCGCCCTTCGCGGTGGCTTCACGGCTGCCGCCGGGGCAGTGTTTGCCAGCAACAGTCAGCGGAAGGTGTTTATCAATGGATTTGAATCTCGATCGCAAAAAGTCGAGGAACTTGCCGACTTCATCTTCGATACGATGAAGAACCGGGGTGCCCGGGTGTCGGGTAAATGGTTTCGTTTCCCCCCTCGGCCTGGAATCCTATCCGCATTGAACCCCAAGCAGTAGCCGGCTCAACTCGAGTTGTTGAGCCGATTCAAAACACTTTAGAAGAACATGGAAGAGGCAAAGCGGGTTTGGAAATCCGGTTTTGCCGCCAGCTCGAGGAAGCGACACTTTCTGTAAATCGAGCCGGCTTTCTCCCGGTATACCTTGGACACCAGCGCCAGGGAGGCTCCCCGCAAGGCGGCATTGCCTACGACATCCACCTTCTCGATTTCCACTTCAGGAATCAGACCTATGCGAATCGTCTTGGCGATATCCACACCGGAGCCGAAGTTCCCGGCCAAACGAATCTTCTTCAATGTCTGTACCTCTACCGCGGTTTCTGCCAACAGCATATCGATGCCTGTCCGAATTGCCCCCTTTGCCAGTTGCAGTTCTCGAATGTCCTTCTGAGAGATGTAGAGGTTCTCAACAGCGTCCGTTGACAACATGAACGCCGCTATTTTTTCCAGCTTGAAGAATCGCTTCTTCAGATCCGGATTGTCCACCTCTTCAGGATCGGCCAACCTGCCGGTAGAATCGAGCAGGTCCGCCTCGAGCAGCTCGGCCACCGCAGAAATCAATCCGCTGCCGCATATCCCCTTTGCTCTTCCGCCACCGACTACCTGGAGATCGATCTGGCCGCTGTCGGCGATCGATATCCCGGTCACCGCGCCCTCCAGAGCTCTCATCCCACAGGAGATCTGGGCACCCTCGAAAGCCGGACCTGCCGCAGTAGAGGTTGTGATCAGCTCTCCCTTTTTGGACAGCACGATTTCGCCGTTGGTCCCGATATCGATCGAAAGAGAGATCCCCTCCTCATGCTCCAATTCGAGGGCCAGGATGACCCCCGTGGTGTCGGCACCAACGAAAGCGGAAATCAGGGACAGGGTTTCTACATGGCCGCAGCTTTGAAATTTCCATCCAAACTCCTCCGGCCGCCGCCGCACCACACCGGCGACCAGCGGAATGTAGGGGGCCAAAGTCAGCTGGCGGGGGTTCAGCCCATGCAGAATGTGGATCATGATCGAGTTGCCCACCACGGTGCTGCGAACGACCCGCTGTCTCTGTACGCCGTTTTCCTTCAACAACATTTCGGCGCAATCAGCGATCGTCTCCAGGGCGGCCCGGCGCACAGCTTGAGGATCCTCGTGGAAAGCCTGGGTTCGGGAAATCACATCGGCACCGAAGGCGGACTGGCGGTTCAACATGGTCTTACGGCCGATCCGGCGGCCCGTCTCCAGGTTATGGAGAGACACATCCACCGTGGTGGTACCCAGGTCGATGGCAAAACCATACACAGGCTCGTCCGACGGGGATTTGATGCAGATAAGATGGGAGTCTTCGACGAAGGCATCGACCTCCCATTTGCTCTCCCGCAGCACCCGGGAAAAACCTTCCGATACTTCCGGATTGACTTCCGGCATCGTGGTTTCCTTCCGATCTAGAGCTTCGTGCAGCCGTTCCCAATCGGCCCGCTGGTCTTCAAGGCTCGGCGTCTCCATCCGCAGATGCCTGCGCACGATGACCGGATCCCCGTACAGCAGCTGAGTACCCTCCACCTTGGCCGGATCCCGCCATACAACCTCTACCTCCTTTTCCTCGGGGATGGTAATGGAACAGTCCCCTTCGACCACTGCCTGGCAGGCCAGACGGATTCCCGCATCGACTTCGGCTTGAGACAGAGCCTTTCTCCCTGCTTTCCCACTTTCTGGCGGCGGATCGATGGTAACTTTGCACTGATTGCACAAACCTCTGCCGCCGCAGGGAAAATCCACCAA
This sequence comes from Spirochaetales bacterium, assembly GCA_023136785.1. Classification (GTDB taxonomy): domain Bacteria; phylum Spirochaetota; class Spirochaetia; order SZUA-6; family DRHE01; genus JAFGQJ01. The sequence goes on along the minus strand of JAGLQP010000015.1, from coordinate 1,013 downwards.
CAGTCCCTCTCGAACGAGGAGGTCCCGAATCGGCGTGCCCTCTTCAACATGAATGATCATCCCACCTGGATACACAGTCACCTGTCGCATGGCATGGGATTATAGGAGAAAAGCCGAAACCCGGCAAGGCAGGGGTACCGTTGTTCCGGGATTGGCCCGGGGCGGGATACGCTGTCTATTCACCTTCTCCGGTAAGATACCCGGCTACGTTGACTTCTGCCAAAGAACGGTCTATCTTTCAGAACATGAAACGGCGAATCCCTTCTGTCAAAGTAGCCTGGCTGGTGGGGACGGCGCTGTTGGCTACCGCTTTACTCATCGGCTGCACGATCAAACAGCAGGTTCAGCTCGAAGTTGACGAATCCGGGAAGGTATCGATGCAGATCCGCCTGGAACCCGTCTTCGTGGAATACATCAACGACCTGTCCGCATTTACCGGTGAATCCCTGGAAGGTCAGATCTTCAACATGGAAGAAATCAAGAAGGGATTTGCCGAACGGAATGATGTGACGCTGATCAGCATCGACACACCGGACCCGGCTACCCTCGAGATGGAGCTAGACTTCCGGAGTATCGAGGAGGTGTTCTCCAGCGAGCAGGAACTGCAGGAGTCCGGGGTTATTCGCTTCGAAAGAGTCAGCCAAGGCTATTCGGTTCGCTTTCACCTCGACCGGAAGAACTTTTCCTCTATCATGAAGTTCATGCCGGCTCTTCAAAATCCTCTGTTTGAAGGATTGGGTCCGCAGGAAAACGACGACACAACGGAGGAGGAATATCTGGAGCTCATGGACCTGGCCCTCGGCGATGGCGGTGCCGACAGCGTCCGAAACTCCTACATAGAGACCAAGGTTACGGTGCGGGGAACCCTGGTTTCCCAAACCGGCGGAAAGATCTCCCCGGGAGGCGTAACCTTCACGATTCCTCTGATTCGAGTCCTGCTTCTGGACAAACCTTTGGACTACTCCCTGGTGTTTAAATAAACGATTCAGGGGATCTAGGGTCTCGGAGTAGTC
>JAGLQP010000149.1 GCA_023136785.1 Spirochaetales bacterium | reverse complement strand
TCGGCGATTTTAAGATACCAGAGGTAGGCCATCCCGACGCCCAACCCAGCCATGGGCACGATCTGAAAGCGGCCGAAGTAAATATCGTACTCACCACCGACATAGATATTCACAGGCAAGGCCGCGGCGATATTGGCGATCAGAGGGACCTCAATACCAACGAGGGGCCGGAAACCGAAGAATCCGCGGGATACGGCCTGTCGAGCACCAATAAGAAGGGTATCGTCTTTCTGGTACATCAATCCTGTCGCGTAGTGTACGTACGGGGTGGTGTCCATGCCGAAGCGGGGCACCTCCTGCAGCTGATCCCCGATCTGCGGCCTGGGACGGGCGTAGATGATCTTGGCCACCGAAACCTCATCGCTGACCTCTTTGATCACCACAAGCCCGTTTTCAACAGTCAGAGCTTTTCCGGATTGCAGGATTTCGCCGGAAACAATCACGTACTCATCACCGCGTTTGAGCCCGAGATCCCTGCCCAGCTCGATAATGATCTCGCTGCCCCGCACTTCGAGGATGCCTGTCTTGAGTTGGAACTCGGGGATTTTGCGGATCTCGAAGGTCAGCTGCATGGGTATCGCGTCCAGAGCGTCCTTGATGGCCAGGTCGACGTTGGTATCCTTTCCCTCGGTATCCACAAAGGCATGGGCGAAGGTTCGGCCTTCCTCCACGTTGATGAAGCTGAAGGAAGTCTTGATATTGACCTGGTACTCATCCGTATCCAGGTGGGCGACCACGTAATTCGCCACCGCCGGTACTACGACGAGGAAGGAACCCACCAGGCTGTCGAAATCCGCCTTGGTAAAGAACTCCTTGCCCATCTGTACTTCTTCGGGGATCTCCACCTGTTCCTCTTTGTACATCTTGATCTTGTCGATGAACTCGTTCAGGTCCCCCTCTTCCAGACGCTGAGTAAGACCCACCACATCGAAACGACCCAGGTTGATGAAAACGCTGCGGATCTCTTCGTCAATTCCGCCAAGAACCGCCTCGGGAATATCAAAACGGTAGTAGCTGAGCTTGAACACAGCGATTTCTTTGCGCTCGGATACGACTTGAGCGGAAATCGATGTGACGATAAATAACGACAGTGTCAGGAAAGTAACTACCAGAAGTAAGATTCTACGCACTTTCTCATCCTCCCACGCGTAAGAATAAGGCCAGAGTTTTTCTCTCTATACCTTACTAAGTTATAGCGATCCTACCATTTTTTCAATTCACGCAGATGATTTATTAATTACTGAGGAGCCTCTCTACTACCCTTACCCTTGCGCTCTCCAGCAGAACATGACTCAATCTCTGATAAATACTCTGAGTCATCGCCTCAGTTTCCCCGCTCTCCACATCGATTAGACGCAAGCTCAAGACGTACTGGTTTCCAATGGCTGCCCGAGCGATCGATTCTTTAAACCCCTAGGATCCCTCTCGGGGTTCGCGCTTTACAAAGCGACCCGCCCCGACCTTCCCGACGAACTTCATCTGCTTTCCATCCCATTCGGCTACACGCCTTCCGCGGGAGTACACAGCCGAGGGCATTCCTGTCAGCTCCCACCCCTCCCAGGGTGTGTAGTCCACGTTCATGTGCAGCTTGCTCTGGGATACTGTGAACTTCTGCTTGGGATCGAAGATCACCAGGTCCGCCTCTTTGCCCACGACGACCTCCCCCTTGTCTTTGAGGCCAAATAGTTTGGCCGTGTTCGTGGAAAGGACAGCGACCATCTGTTCCAGGCTGATACGGCCCTTGACCACACCTTCGCTGTGCAGGAGCATCATCATGGTTTCGATCCCCGGCGCTCCGTTGGGAATCTTCTTGTAGTCGTCCTTGCCGAACATGTCCTTTTGACCTTTGAAATCGAAGGGGCAGTGGTCCGTGCCGATCGTCTGAATATCCCCGTATCTCAAGCCCAACCAGAGCTCTTCGCTGGAATCCTGGGGTCGCAGAGGCGGCGACATCACGTACTTGGCCCCCTGCCAATTCGGTTCGTTGTAGCGCTCCTCGTTCAGGGTCAGATACTGGGGGCAGGTCTCGGCATACATCTCCACGCCCCGGTCTCGGGCTTTCTTGATCTTCCAAAGTCCCTCTTTGGAGGACAGATGTACGATGTAGATCCGAGAGCCGGTGAACTCGACCATCTTGGCCGCCCTGTCCACCGCCTCCTCCTCGGCCAGGATGGCATGGGCTTTGGCGTGATACATGGGGGAAAGGTTTGCGGCTTTCTCGAAGGACTCGTTCAGGCGGCGTACGATGTCGAAGTTCTCCGCATGCACCTGTACCAAACCGCCGTACTTCTTGGTCTCTTCCAGCAAGCGGATCATGGTGTAGTCGTCCACTCGAAAATCGTAGAACAGGAAAATTTTGAAGCTGGGTGTTCCGTACTCCTGGGCCGCCTTCTTGACCTCGTCGATCACCTCGGGTCTGGGATCCAACACAGCCGGATGCAGAGAGTAGTCCACGGCCACTTTCCCATCGGCTATTCCCTTTTTTCGCTCCACCGCTTCATGGAGGGATTCTCCCTTATTCTGAAGGACGAAATCTACCACCGAGGTGGTTCCACCACAGGCTGCGGCAATCGTACCTGTTTCGAAGTCATCCTTCGAGGTCGTACCCATGAAAGGCATGGCCAGGTGAGTATGGGGATCGATCGCCCCGGGCAGCACATACTTGCCCTCTGCCTCGACAACCTCATCCGCTTTGACCGCCGCCTCGAGACCGCTGCCGATTACCTTGATTTTTTCACCTTCAACAAAGACATCTGCGGTGTAGCTTCCGGAAGATGTCACAACCAGTCCGTTTTTTATCAGCACACTCATCTGTTGATCCTCCTATGTTTTCAGATCCACTTCTTCGAACCGCTCGTACTTCAGCTCTTTCTCCAGGCTCGGATCCATAACAGCCGTTTCGTTTCGCTGCCACTGCTTCGGCATCTCTTTAAAGGTGATCAGCCCGGGCACGGGACAGACGAAGCTGCAAACCATACAGCTGAGACACTTGTCCTCGATCAGCTTGGGCCGCCGCTTTTCCGCCTCCCATTCCAGCGCCTGGCCGGCGGCATCGTTGCACACGATGTAGCACTGGCCGCAGCCGATGCAGATATCGTAGTTGTACTCCGCTCGGCCCTGTCTCTCCAGATCGAAGTGATCCGTCTCCTTCAGGTTGGGCAGAGCCTTGCCGATCAGATCAGTTACTTCGTTTATACCCTTGGAGGCCATGTAATCCCTTAAGCCCTCGGCCATGTCCTCAACGATCCGATACCCGTAGTGGATGATGCCCGTGGTTACCTGTATGGTGGTCGCACCGACCAGCAGGTATTCCAGCACATCCACCCAGGTTTCGATACCGCCAATGCCGGACAGGGGAAGCCCCAAACCTTTGCACTTGGCCATGTCGGCGATGAAGTGAAGTGCTACGGGTTTGACCGCCGGGCCGGAATAGCCGCTCTCGGCGCCCACGCCGAAAATGTTGGGCTTGGGAATCCAGTCATCCCGGCCGATCTCCGATATCCCGCGGAAAGTGTTGACCGCCGAGATCGCATCGGCACCGCCCTTCTTGGCGAACATCGCCGGTTCGGTGATATCGGTGATGTTCGGGGTCATCTTGGCCATGACGGGGATCTTTACCACCTTTTTCACCGCCTCTGTGAATCCTTCCAGCAGTGGAAAGGCCTGGCCTACCTTGTGACCTGAACCCTCGATGGTCATATGGGGACAGGAGAAGTTCAATTCGAGCATGTCCGCGCCGTTGTCTTCGGCGGCCTTGGCCACGTACTGCCAATCCTCGGTGGAGAAGCCCATGACGCTGGCCACGATGGGGTGATCCGGGTAGTTTTTCTTCAGATAGAGGAGATCGAGTAGATTGTCCTTGAGCGGACGATCCGAAATCTGCTCTACGTTCTGCAGACCCATCATCTTGGTGGAGCCGTAGTGGTACGGATTCATCCGCGGGGATGGATGAACGATCGGCCAGCGCCCTGAAGCGAGGGTTTTAAACACCACCCCGCCCCATCCGGCTTCGAAGGACTGGGCGACCATTTCAGCGCTGTTCGACACGGGAGATGAGGAGAGTAGAAAGGGATTCTTGAATTTCACCCCTGCGAAATCGACCGATAAATCTATATTCTTTGCTGTCATTTCGATTCCTCCTGTTAGGTCTTAGAGAGTGCCTTGGCTATGGCCCGGGCGGCGACCTTGCCGTCCTGTACGGCTTCAACCACCAGGGCGGGTCCCCGTACGATATCCCCACCGGCGAAAATCAGCTTGCTGGAAACCTGGCCGGACTCGGGGTCTGCAACGATCAGTCCCTTCTTGTCCAGCTTTACCGCGGGGGACCAATCCACCGCTTCATCAGGCTTTTGTCCGACCGCCTCGACTACGAAGTCGACGTCCAATTCCCATTCGGAACCCTTTATCTCGACCGGTTTTCTGCGACTCGAGGCATCGGGTTCAGCCAACTGGGTCCGGATCAGCTTGAGCGCGTTCACTTTGCCGCTCGACTCCGTCAGGTAATCGACGGGCTGGTTGAGAACCAAAAAGTGCACTCCGAGCCTGAGGACCTCGAGGCGTTCGTCCTCCTCTGCGGGCATCTGGGCGAAGGAACGCCGGTACACCAGGTAGACGTCTTTGGCGCCCAGCTTGCTCGCCGATTCAACGCAGTCCATGGCAACCGAACCGCCGCCGATTACCGCTACTCTTTTTCCCTTGATCTGTTTGCCGAGCTCTTCGTAGCGCTCCTCTCTCAGGGCTACCAAAAAATCCGCAGATGTGAAGACGCCTTGTATGTTCTGGGGCCCCGGAATCAGAGGTTGGGTCCCCCACAGTCCCGGTGATAGGAACACCGCCTTGTATCCGTCGTTGAGCAGCTTCTCTACCCCAGCTTTGCCTTCGATCTTTGTATTGCACTGGAACTCGACTCCCAGATCGTACAGATCCTGTAATTCGTTCTTAAAGAACTTCTTATCGAAACGATAGGCGGGAACTCCGTAGCGAATGACTCCGCCGGGTTCGGAGCGTTCCGCGAAAACGGTGACCTGGTATCCTTGTTTGGCAAGTTCACCTGCGCAGGACAGACCCGCCGGACCGGAACCGACCACGGCGACCTTCTCCTTGCGCTCCTTCGCCCTCTCGAACACCTTGAAACCGATCTGCCATCCGTATTCCACCAGGAATCTTTGAATCTGGCCGATTTCGATCGGCCGGCTGATACCGGTGGCACTGCACTCCTTCTCGCAGAGCTTTGAAGTCGGACAGAGCACTCCGCAGGCCCCTCCGAGTATATTGTTATCCTTGATCGTGCGGATCGCCCCGGTGATGTTGCGCAGACGCAGTTTTCGGATGAACGCGCCCGGGTCGGTTTCCGCCGGACAAGCCTTGGAGCAGGGCGCATCGTAGCAGAGCAAACAGCGATCCGCTTCGGCGATCGCATGAGCAAGGCCGATACCCTTCTCCATTTCCTGGAAATGTTCAGCGTAGCTCACAGTTAAACCTCCTTGAAATGGGAATGATGTTTTTTTTCTCATTTAAAAACAATCCGTTCGTTAGATCAGCTTTCCCTTTGTAGCTCTGGCCGGAACTCGCTGGATCAGGTACACCGCGGCGATAACAACCACAGC
>JAGLQP010000148.1 GCA_023136785.1 Spirochaetales bacterium | reverse complement strand
GCCCAGCTGAGTTTCGATCCTAGAGTGAATGCCCTGGATTCCCTTGCTTCCCTGGGGCGACACTTCGACACAGAGGAGGCCTTTATTCTCCTCCAGGGCGAGGCGATTATGGTGACCGCCGGGACCCAGGATCGGCCGGGGAGTTACGAAGCGGTCAAGTTTGCTGCCGGGAAGATCTACGTGGTTCGGCAGAGGCAGTGGCACGCCGCTGTGTTGAAGCCGGGAGGCCGTTTGCTGATCGTGGAAAACAGGGATACCGGTGCGGACAACTCGGAAAACCACTCCCTGTCGACAGATGAAAAATTCGAGATAAGAGCCTGTGTTGCTCGAGCGGAGAGCAGGTAATTCAATGACTTCCTCGATCATAGTTGACGGAGACCTCAAATGGCGGAAAGCAAATTAAAGATACTGGTCATTGGAGCTCATCCCGATGATGCTGATATTCGCTGTGGCGGATTGGCTTTGAAATACATCGCCCAGGGAAACGAGGTCAAGTTCTTGAGCACCACCAATGGCGACACGGGGCATCATGAAATCGGGGGCATCGAACTGGCCCGTCGGCGGTACGGGGAAGCCCAGGCGGCGGCCCGAGTAGCCGGTCTGGCGGAGTACGAAGTTCTAGACCTCCATAACGGTGAGCTGGAGCCTTCGGTGACAAATCGAAAGATGATCATCCGGATTATCCGGGAGTACGATCCGGATCTGATTGTCACTCATCGGCCGAACGACTACCATCCCGATCATCGCTACACCTCTCAGCTGGTCCAGGACGCCTCCTATATCGTCACCGTGCCCAACATGGTGGCTCTGACGGATATTCTTCCCCGGACACCCAAGATCTGTTATATGCATGACTGGTTTCGCAAACCCATTCCTTTTCAGCCCGATGTTGTTGTCGGGATCGATGAGGTGATCGAGAAAAAGGTGGAGATGATGCACTGCCACGAATCACAGTTCTACGAGTGGCTTCCCTTTAATCAGGGAATTGCCGATCAGGTGCCTGTCGACCCGGAGCAGCGAAAGGAATGGTTGGTTTCGTGGCGCTTCCCGTATTTTGAGAAGGTCGCGAATGAGTATCGGCAGGTGCTGATCGAGCTGTACGGCGAACAGAAGGGACGGGCTGTACGCTACGCCGAAGCCTTTGAAGGTTGCGAGTACGGTGCCGGCTTTGAAAGGGATGATATTCCGGAGCTGTTTCCCTTTTTTGAATGAAAATGAACCTCACCTGGATTCATAGGTAGAAGGAAGAGTGCATATATGATTATTGATTTTCACACCCATGTTGGGGATCATCGCACTCCCGAGAGGATGGACCGTTTGCCCGTTACCTGGGAGGGACTGATCGAACGATTGGACTCAGAAGGAATCGACAAAGCGGTGGTGCTTCCCTCGGGAGTATCTCCGGAAAGCATGAAGGCTCCTTTCCTCTTTTCACCGCAGGTGGATATCATCGGCCAGCTGAAAGCGGCCCAACAGTATCAGGATCGGATCATTTCTTTCGGAAATCTTGATCCCCGGATGGGTTGCCTCGGAAATCTCGAGCCTCACCAGGTCGAGAATCCGCCGGAGACCGATTTCTCCTGGATCCTCGCCCGTTTCCGGGAGTTGGGGTGTGTAGGAATCGGAGAAATCACCGCGAATATCGCTGTAGATGATCCGAGGGTGATCAGTCTTTTCCGCCAATGCGGAAATTTCGACCTTCCCGTGCTGTTTCACTGTACCGGTCCCGGCAGAGGGGTATACGGGTTGTACGACGAAGTCGGTCTACCCCGTTTGGAGAGACTGTTGCAGGCGGTTCCCGATACCACGGTGATCGGGCATGCGCCTGGCTTTTGGGCGGAGATCGAAGGGGACATCACAGCGGAGAAAAAGTTCGTCTATCCCACCGGACCGATTCGGACGGAAGGAAGTCTCAGCCGTCTGCTGCGAAGCTATCCGAATCTATACGCCGATATATCGGCCAACAGCGGCTTCAACGCCATCAGCCGTGACAAGGCTTTTGGTGTGGACTTTCTCACGGAGTTTCAAGACAAGATCCTGTTCGGCACGGATGTGTGCTTCGGCGGCCAGGATGGCAGGATGCCCCATCTGGGCTATCTGCGGGGCTTGCTTGAAGAGAATCAGATTGCCCCCCGGGTGTTCGCCAAAATCACGGGGGAGAATGCCTTGAAGATCCTGAAGCTCTACTCCTCCGACTCGAAACCAAGCGAGGAGAAGTCCTAGTGCGGGCCCCGAAGTATTCGATCATTTTGGCTGCGGGAAAGGGGACCCGCATGCATTCCGCCAATCTCCACAAGGTTTGTTTTCCCATCGACGGGAAAGCCGCCATCAACAGAAGCCTGGAGACCTACGATGCCTGCGGTATTTCCTATCACATCATTGTGGTCGGCGCCATCGCCGGGCAGGTCATGGATACCGTGGCGGCGGAGAATGTCATCTACGCCTATCAGGCCGAGCAGTTGGGCACGGCCCACGCAGCGCGGCAGGGCGCCAAGGTCCTCAGCGCGCTGAACGACCAGGCGGAGGTTCTGGTCGTTGCCGGGGACCGGTTGATTGAAGCCCAGGTCCTGGAGCAGTTCTTTGATCTGTTCTACAGTCAAAACTGCGATTTAGCCTTTCTGGCTCTGCCGCGACGGCGACCCTCCAACTTGGGCAGGATTCTGCTCCACCCGGACGGATCGGTACTGGCGGATGTGGAAGCGGCAGATATCCGGCAGCGGCAGATCTACAGTGAGTTCCGCATCCAAGCGGAGAAAGGCAAGGCCCTTTCCCGGCAGCGGATGCTCAAGCGGATCCGAGAGCGGTTCAGCGACGAAAAAGCGACCAAGGCTTTTGGAGATCTGTGGCATGTGTTGATCAAGGAGAAGAGGTCACCGGAACGGGAAGAAACTCTGACCCTGATTCCCGAAGAACTGACCCGCTTCGCCTTCGTCGATCGAGAGGGCAAGCCTTTCAGTTTAAGCCCCGAACAGGTGGAGAACGCCCAGCTGTACAACAGCTCGGTGTATCTTGTGAAAACGCAAGCCCTCGAGTTCGTCTTGGAGAGTCTGGACCGCAACAACGCTCAAGGAGAGGAGTATCTGCCGGATATGATCACCATCCTGACCCAATCGCGAAAGGCGGATGGCAGTGCCTTTACGGTTAAAGCGCTGACGGTTCAGGATGAGCATGCCGTTATGGCTTTCAACGATCCCGCCGAGCTCCTCGAGATCGAAGCCTATGTTCAAGCCAGGAAGAAACAGCAGATGGTTCCAACGCCGCCCGAAGGAGCTCATTTTCGGCAGATTTCCGAATGGCTCGTTGTCTTCCGGGATGCACTGGCGGGCAAGAACAGCGCGCTTGAGCTTCGGGGAGAGCTGGAAAATCTGTACGGTCAGGATGAAGAGCTGCTTGGCGTGCGCAGCCGGGCCTATATCCGTCTGTTGGAGTATTCCGCCACGGTGATCGGCGGGCAGGAAAGGGTGCTGCTGGTCCGTTCGCCCGGACGGGTCAACATGATGGGCCGCCATGTGGATCATCAGGGGGGGAACTGCAACCTGATGACCATCGGCTACGAGACTATCATCGCGGTTCGCCCCCGGCAGGACGACAGGGTTTGTCTTTACAATCTGGACCGGGAACGTTTTCCCGACAGGGAGTTTTCCATCGGCGAGATGGTGGCGGAATTGCCCTGGGATGATTGGATCTCTCTGATCAACAGCGAAAAGGTGTCTCATCTGGTACTGAGCGCCGGGGGTGATTGGTCCCAGTACGTTAAGGCGGCGGCCCTGCGTCTGCAGAAGAAATTCGCCGCCCAAAGACTCTGCGGAATAGACATGGTTGTCAGCGGCAACATTCCCATCGCCGCGGGCCTGAGTTCCTCCTCGGCTCTGGTCGTGGCCACCGCCGAAGCCATGGCCGCCGTGAATAGGTTGAACACCTTTCCTTCTCAGTTTGTGGATCTCTGCGGCCAGGGAGAGTGGTTCGTTGGGACACGGGGAGGCAGCGCCGATCACGCAGCGATCAAGTACGGGCAGAGAGGAAAAGTGGTTAAGGTCACCTTTTTTGAATTCGCCGTCGAAGATATCTTTCCTTTCCCCCAAGACTACGCCCTGTTGGTGTGCGACTCCGGAGTCAAGGCGCAGAAAACCACAAACGCCAAGGATCAGTTCAACCACCGCGTGGCCTGCTACCGGATCGGAACTCTGCTGATCAAGAAATTTTTCCCCCAGTACGCGCCGTGGATTCAGCACCTCCGGGATGTCAACACACGACACCTTTCGGTTCCTTTGAGCTGGATCTACAAGACCCTTCTCCACCTTCCGGAGAAGATGACCCGGGACGAATTGAGGGAGCTCCTTCCCGCTGATCAACTGGAGCCTCTGTTCGACAGCCACAAAGCACCGGCGGATAGGATGTATCCAATCCGGGGAGTGGTGCTGTACGGGTTGGCCGAGTGCGAGCGGAGCCGGTATTTTGCCGATGCCTTGAAAGCAAACCGTCTGGAGGAGATCGGGCGGCTGATGAATACTTCTCAGGACGGGGATCGGGTCGTTCGACTCTCCCCAGACGGCGAAATGCTTCCCTACTCCTCGCCCACAGACAACAGCTACCTGCTTGGACTGATCGATGACCTGGAAAGCGGGGATCCGCAGCGGGTGCTGGGGGCTCAGCTGCAGTGGCAACCCGGATCCTACCATTGCAGCATTCCCGAGATCGATAGGATGGTGGACGTTTCTCTTTCCGTTGAAGGTGTCCTCGGCGCTCAGCTGGCCGGAGCCGGTCTGGGAGGATGTATGATGTTGCTGGTTCACAATCGATCCGTACCAGCCGTCTCCGGCGCTCTGGAGAAACAGTACTACCGTCATACGGGGAAACCGGTCTCGATTCTTCGCTGCAGGCCGATCAGCGGCAGTACCGTTTTGTTGGCGGAGGTGTAGAGCTGATTACCCCTTCCTGCGCACTGAGGATGCCCTGGGCAGTCGTCAGCCGGATCACAAGTAAAGGATACGAGGCAACCTGAAGGAGCATTTTTCTATTGACATGCATATGCACATGCATGCTATTATGACCAGACAATGAGAACTACGGTTGATATTCCGCAAGAATTGCGAAAAAAGCTCATCGAAGAAGCAGCTTCCCGCAATTTGCGCGGCTTTTCTCCCCTTATTGTCGAGGCCCTGCGTCTATATTTTAACAGGCAGAGAAAGAATCGACAGAAAACCATCGAGCGTTTAAAGGGCTGCCTGACGGCGGAGCAAATGGAACAGGAGCGCGCCCGCTTAACAGCGGTGCGTGACAATTGGCGCAGGTGACGTTAATCGATACTGATATTGTTTTTGAATACCTCTCCGGTGGCGACACAGCGGCTGAGACGGCGAGGATCCTCCAAGGCATAGAAGCCGCTGTGTCAACGATCACGGTTTATGAGTTGTTTGCAGGGGTTGTTAACGAAAAACACCTTGCTCAGCGGGCAGAGTTCATTGAGATTTGTGAAGTTGTCGAGTTGACAGCGTCAATGGCCCGGGCCGCAGCGCGCTTCTATGCAGATTTGAAAAGCCAAGGCAGATTGATCGCCAATGAAGATCTTCTGATTGCCGCCACAGCACTGGAAATGGGATATCCCCTCTTCACCAA
>JAGLQP010000147.1 GCA_023136785.1 Spirochaetales bacterium | reverse complement strand
GTCAACCGGGGTTTTTCGGGTACTGGAGAGAAAGGAACTGGTTAAGATACTGGCCGAACAGGAACTTCAACTTTCGGACATCACTGAAGAAAAGGGAATTGTTCAGGTTGGCCGTGTTCTGAACGCGAAATATCTGTCAACCGGGAGCTGCGGCAAGCGCAGTTAGACGCCTAGATCCCGGACAAGTTGTTTGAACTTCCTGCCCCGATCGAACTCATTGAGAAACAGCTCGAAGGAGGCGCATCCGGGGGAGAACAGAACCGACGCTCCCTGGACCGCTCGGCCAGCTGCCCGCTTCAAGGCCTCTTCAAGAGTGGGAAACGGTCCCTCGTAGGCAATCGAGCTCTCGTCGAACAGGACTTGCATCTTTTTGGTGGCGCTTCCCCGCAGCAGGATGACCGCCTCTGCCCGATCGATCGATTCAAGCAGAGCCTGAAAATCGAGATTCTTGTCCGTGCCTCCTGCGATGAGGAGGATCGGTGGATCCAAAGCGGCGAGCGCGGCAGCGGTGGCCTGAGGGATGGTAGCCGCCGAATCGTTGTAGTAGCGAATGCCATCGATCTCCGCCACCAGCTCGAGACGGTGCTCAATGCCCGGGAAATCTCGGAGACGGGGAGCGATGTCATCGGGGGACAGCCCGTAGCAGTGGCAGGCCAGACCGGCAGCCAGCAGGTTCAGCCGGTTGTGCTGTCCGGGCACGGACAGCGGATCGAGGGAGAGGGAAATCTCTCGACCCGCCTCGCGGATGACCGCTCCCCGATCTTGAAGATAAGCCCCTGAGAGCTCAGGGGGCAGGGGTGCAGAGGAAAAATAGAGTGGTCGGGCCCGGGTCTCGGTAGAGAATCCCCGCTGCCAAGGATCCTGCTGATTGAACAGGGCGTACTGTGTAGCGCTTTGAGATGAGAACAGGATTTTCTTGTCGGCGATGTAGGCGTCCATTCCCGGGTATTTGTCCTGGTGATCCGGGAGAATCACCGTCACTACCGACACTCGGGGTGCCAGAAGCCCTCGCCCCCGCACATCGGCAAGCTGCCAGGAGGAAAGCTCGAGCACAATCGGGCTTTCCGGATCGACGCAATCGAGAAAGGTGAGTGGACTGACGGTAATATTGCCCCCGAGCTTGGCGCCGGGATCGGCGGCGTGCAGGCAGTGGTGGATCGCAGAAGCGGTCGTGGATTTTCCCTTGGATCCGGTGACGCCGATCAACGGATTGCTGCACAGCTGCAGAAATACGGACAGATCCGTTTCGATCGGGTGACCGTGCGCTCGGGCCGCCTCCAGGAATGGGGAGGAGGACGGGACCGCCGGGTTTTTGATGATCAGATCGGAGTGGATGAAGTCATCCTGGTCGTGGCGGCCGAGCACTATCCGCACACCCGCGGCGGTCAGTTGGGGGAGGATGTGGCGGAACACCTCCGGATCCTCTCGGTTGTCCGTGACGGTGACTCGGGCACCTCGGCGAGCAAAAAACAGAGCAGAAGCCAGGCCTCCGCCGTGCAGTCCCAGACCCATCACCGTGACTCTCAGGGAAGGGATATCAGCCGGCTGCATAATTGATGCGGTACTCCTTCATATCTTGATCGTTGAGGTACATCTCCAGGCGGAGGCTGTTCCAGATCTCCGACCACGGGGGAGGTACGGTCCGCTTCAGCCTGCGAAAGGTAACGTTACTTTCCGAAAAATTCTCTTCCTTCAGGGAACTCTCGATCTCCGGCATAACCGGGCGAAGGAAGCCAAGGGCTCTGTGCAGATAGGGTAGTAGCTTCTTACGCACCTCGGGGCCAAGATCGATTAGGTTTTGACAGATAGTTTTGTACTTACAGACGAAGGGATAGAAGGGGTAGGTACGTTTCCCTTCTGGCAGGAACAGCTTGCTGAAGAATTTGGTCAGATCGTTGTCGATCCAGATTCCCTGCACCAGATATCCCCTGCCGATCTCATCCACCCAGGTGTTTGAAATGGTCTGGTCCACTACGAAGGTACTGATCGTCCCGGCCTTGGTTCGTACCTCCTGCAGGGGGATGAACGCTGCCTCGAGGAAGAGCAGATCGCTGGAGTAAGCGGCGGTCAAGTCATTTGAACCCTTGTGAATCACCCCGTGTACCTGCGGCCGATACATCAAATTCAGCCGGAGGAGGTAGAGATACTGGCTGTCTTCGAAACGGTACGCATGAAAAAAACTTGGACGCAGGATCTCCGCCGGATCGAACATGTAGATAAGATCCTGAAACACCTGTGGAGCTATCGGGATCAGCTGTTCCAGAACCTCTACCAGGAGTTGTACATAGCGCTTCTCCGGCTCAGGGTTCCTCACGTCGTGATGAATGGGAAGCTGGGGCACGGTGAACGGCCTGTCGAAGCGAAGGAAGAACTCCTCCACTTGATTGTAGTGACGGCTGAAGGTCCTTGTGTCCGATCCGCCCTGTTTCAAGAGATTGTTGATTGTCGGATCCGTATAGGTGCAGCGGATTACGTTGGCAGTTTGAGGCACTCTTTATCTTTTGACTCCCGTCGTATTAGAGAGGTTCGAATCTATAGATTACCCAATCGTTCCGGTCCAACTTTAGATACACTCTTTCGGTGATCTCCAGGCCCGCGAATCTTGGTCCTTCCATCTCCGATAACCCGGTTGATCCCGCGGAGTCCGCCCCGGGTTCCGGCCCGGGTTCCGGCACCCATTTTGTATAGCTGACCTGAAACACCGGTTCCGGTTCTCCCCGCTCCTGCAGGACCACCAGATCGGTGACCCCGAACACGCTTTGGGGGGGCGAGAGCTCGGGGCGGCCCTGGGCATCCCATTCATCGGCGCCGATGACGTGTGTTCTCCCCTCGTAGCCCAGACTCACCCGGGAAAGAACGTAGATATTGATCACCGCGCGGATCATCTGTTTCCCCGCTCCTTCCACCACACAATCCTCCATGAGGGAGTGGTTCAGATCGTTCATGCTCTGGTAGAAGGTTTCCACGACCTGCTCGGGGCTGAATCCTATGGTTTCTCTGGGAGCCAGAATGTTCTTCAGCAGCGATCCGGTCAGTCCACCGACCACCACCACCGCAACAGCGACGATCCCAACCGTCTTCCAGTGTTTCTGCCAGAATACCTTGCGCCGGTAGGCTTTGCCGATCTTCTCCTCCTCTTTCCGGGCTCGCTGGCGGATCTGTTCCCGCTCCATTTCGGTAGTATCCCGATGCAGCCCCTCTTGCTTGCAGGCGGCAAGGATTTCCTCCCACTCCTCGAGGGAAGGAGCGGGAGTAACGCCTTGCCCCAAACCGGCCAGGATCTGTCGGGACAGATCTTCCCGGAACCCCGGTTCGATCAAACTCAGGGGCAGGAGTCGAGCATGACGTATCCTGTTGTGGATCTCCTCATCCGTATCCGCTTGAAATGGATAGTGGCCGAGGATCACGCGGTACAGTAGAGCGGCGAGACTGAAGGACAGACCATTTTCCGGCTCTTCGATGTCCGGATGGTTGATCGATTCGAAGACCCTCAGCCTGTACACCTCGGGGTGCATGTTCCGCAACTCCTTCATCAGCGCACGCGGCAGAAACAGGATTCCCCCCTCCTCGAGGAAATATATGGAGTCCGTCTGGATGAACTCTAATCCCAGTCCCCGATGTTTGAGAGCCACCAGGGCGCGAACTAAGCGTATCAGAAAGGGAAGGGCAGCCGGGAAGGATTTCTGAATCGCCTCTTCGAGAAACAGACCGTCCAGGTGGGGGCCGTGCAGGTAGAGGCGGCCTTCATGTTTGAAGACCCCGTCGATTTGCCACTCCTCGATCTCCCCGTCACGTATAATATGTCCCGGGAGTTTGCGGAGCCCGGCGAGCTTGGTCAGGACAAACTCGTGCCTGCTGACGCCGACCGGTATGGCCAGGACGTCCCGGCCCTCCCGCTCGAGCTTTACTCCTAAATCAGCTCTCATGGGCTAGCCTCAGAGAATACGATGGCGCTGAACACTTCTATCTCCGTGTCTTTGGAGTGCCAGCAGTCTCCGGGAAGTCCGGCTTTGTAGCAGGTGTGGGTGAGAAAGGTTTCCCTGTCCCACCCGTAATCGATGGCAACCTGGGGGAGTAGAAGACCGGAATAGAAACTATTTTTTAACATAATACCGTGGACTCCGACCTGGATTTCTTCGGTGTTCTCGATCCGGCGCAGCGGTGACAGCACGGAGATCTCTATCTTGATATCGTCAAGCTCGCGGGCCGTCAGCGCAGGGAAGCGCGGATCATTGAATGCGCTTGACTTGGCGGCCTCCTGTACGGTTTCGATGAGGGGTTTGGCGGCGATGATGAAACCGATGCACCCTCTTAGATTGTCCTGCTTATGCAGGGTTACGAAGGCCCCACATTTTTTTTTTAGGGTTCCCGTTGCCGCGGGGTACCGGGGTTTTCGTTTCTCTAGATGGGCCGCAATCGCCTCGCGGGCCGTTTGCAGAAGGATCTTTTTTTCCTCGGGGGTTATATCAAACTCCATCCACCTGTACTCCGTCTGCTCTCAAAACAAAGGAGGCGTAGTGAACGACCTTCTTCGGGTCTTTCACTATCTGTAAAGAACTGCCCCGCTTGAGAACTGCGATGGTACCTCTCAGCTTGCTGTGCATCAGGAGTATAGCAGCTACGCAACCGGCGCCACAAGAGGAGATGCGTCTGTGTTCGGCGGCCTCGGAGAGAGACTCCCAGTCGCCCTTCACGATCCAGGAGAGGACCCGATCGACCTCTTCCCGACCTTTTTCCTGACCGATATTCCCGGTCATGTTGGCGGTGACCACGAAGAGTGTCGAGTTCATCCTCCCGGAGTAGAGCTCCCAGAGGGAATTGGTGAGCAGTTCCACAAGAGCACGGGTCGGCTTGCCGAGGAGAATGGGAACGATGGGGGCGCCGGGAAGCAGATGTTGGATAAAGGGGAGTTGGGCTTCCAGGCAGTGCTCCTCCAAATGAGGGATGTCGTCTACCCGAAAGGATGAGGAGAGACCCGCCAGTTTTTTCACGGCTTTCTCATCGACAGTAACCGATCCGAGGGGCGTCTGAAAGATCTGGGATTGGGGCAGGATGACCGCTTCCACGGGCTCCCTGTGGACCGGACCGAGCAGCACCACGGTTTCGATCTCCCGGCCCGAAATTGCCTTGTAGGCTGCGGCGGCTATCTCGCCGGAATAGTCAAAGGCAGCGTGAGGTACGATGATGCTGTACACGTTTTCTGCCGGCGGCTCAGTCTCGCCGCGGTCGGTGTGATTGAGCAGTTCGTGGAGTCGTACCGACAATGCATCTTTTTCGCCGGGGTAGAAGATCCCCTCGATCGTCGAGGGACGTATTTTCTTGCCGTTTGTTGAATGATCGTTCATACACTAAAAGTATTATAGATTCATCACCGGAATTCAACTAAAACAGAAATCGGGAGACTCATTCCGGAGAGGATTCGGTCTCGATCAGGCCCGGAGGTCTTTGCAGTCGGCGAAGACGTTTGAGGTCGATGTTGACATGGAGGTTTTTCTCCTGGGTTGGTATGACCAGGCCGGTCTTGGCCTCTTTTACTCTTTTCAGATATTTCACCTGGGTGTAGAAGACATCCCCCTGGCCGGATTCCTTCGCCTTGCTGTACACAAGAGCCAGGGTGGCTGCGTCGAGGAGAG
>JAGLQP010000146.1 GCA_023136785.1 Spirochaetales bacterium | reverse complement strand
CGGCGATCGACCAGCTGGAGGAGTTCCTCGCTCATGGGATTGTAGTCCAGCTCAATACGCGGAACTTGTGGGGTCGGAACTCGGGTCGGAACTCGGGTCGGGCTCGGACTGGCCTGAGTCCTCGGACCTGGCGGCGTTCGCAGAAACAGGAGGCAGGAGGTCCTCCCAGGTGATCCCCTCGCCCGCAGGAATCGTTCGCTGGGCAGTCCGGCCCACAACCAGCTCAAGGTACTCCGGCCCCAGTCCGGGACGGAGGTTGCTTTCACTGCGCACAATGCATATCTGGTCGGTCCGGATGGGCTGACCGGCCCGGATCTCGGTGAGGGCGTGAAGGCTGCGGTTGGTGGTCAGGTAGTACTTCTCTTCGGAAGGTGCCAGTCGCTTGATCCCGTCTCCGAGAACGGATTCGACCCGTTCCTGCCCGTACTCACCCTCGAGCCAGGATCGCGCTTCTTCCAAGCGCATTCCCTCGATCCGGCGGATCCCCTCGACCATGCGGGCAAAGGCGTCCGGGTCTAAAGCGATCGGGTCGTCCAGGCCGCCATCCTTCCTCGACAGGGCGAGGTGTTTCTCCACGGTGCAAGCGCCCGACATCACCGCCAGCCCCGGCACCAACAGGGGATCCCGGGAGTGATCGGAAACACCTACGGGGCGACCGAAGACCGCTTGAAGGTTGGGAATGACCCGCAGGTTGTACTCCTCTTCCGGAGCGGGATAGGCCGTGATGCAGTGAAGCAACACAGTCTGGGTGCCTGCGGCGATCAGGGCGCGCTCGATGTCGGCCAGGGTGGAAACCCCCGTGGAGATGATCAGGGGCAACCCGTAGCCGGCCAGCTCCCGCAGCAAGGGAAAATGGTTGAGCTCCGGAGAGGCGATCTTGACGGCCTTGACGGCGAGCTCGCGGAGCAGCCGGGCACTCTTCACGCCGAAGGCGGAGCACAAAAACTCCAGGCTCCGCTTTTTCGTATAACCTTTGAGCTTTGCATAGAAGGGGAGATCCCGTTCCAACTCCCGAAAGCGCTCATAGATGGCGGTCTTCCCGCCGGGGAGATCGATACTGCCGGTTTTTAGGTGCACGATCTCGTCGGCGAAGATGACCTGGAACTTGACGCAGTCGGCCCCGGCCTCCGCCGCCGCATCGATCAGTTCAAAAGCTCGGGACAGCTCTCCCTGGTGGGCAGTGCCCGCCTCGGCCACGATGAAGCAGGGATTTCCATCGCCGATCTGTCTGCTGCCAATTTGCATGGTTGTGCTGTTCATAGTGTTTGGGGAATCAGGGCCGTCGGTCGGGCAACCGCCAAGGCCACGGCTGGATCTGGTAATTGTCGAGGGGTTCGATGACAATCGCGCCCTCCGAGAGGAGTTTCTTGAGGGTCTGATCGGAGACGATCACCGGGAATCGGATCCTTTCCGGGAGGCTTTCTCTTGAATCTCCCTTTCGTATTCGGCGATCATGCTGAACTTCAGATCTTTGAGTTTCTCGGAGAGGGACACCTTGTACACATGAGGATTGATCAGACGTTTGTAGGTATCATCGAGGGTTTGCAGGTTGTTCTTGGTGCGTTTCTGGATGGTTTTCAAGTCGGGAAAATCGGCAAGGATCTTGCCGTCTTTCATCACGGGACTCAACAAAGGCTCTATGCGCTGATACTCCGCAACATCCAAAAACCGGTAGGGATAGCGGGGATGGTAGAAGCGGTACGGCGGGCCGACCTTCAGGTTCTCCCCCTCTTGTGCAATAAGATCGGCGATCGGAGAACCGGCCCCGTTGTAGAAACGGTAGACCTGTTTGATGCCCGGGTCGGAAATCTTTTCCGGATTGTTTGACACCTTAATGGTGGGGACGAACTTCTCATCCACTTCCTTGGCCATCAGCTTGTATACACCGGTCAGGGCGGGATCGCTCTTGGCCGTCACCAGATGGGTCCCGACACCCCAGACATCGATCGGCGCCTTCTCGGTAATCAGTTGATGGATGATCCCTTCGTCCAACTCGTTGGACGCGGTGATCTTTGCGTTTTTTAGGCCCGCTTGATCGAGACGCTCCCGAACCCGTTTGCTCAAGTACTCCAGGTCCCCGGAGTCAAGCCTGACCCCGAAGCTGTCGTGCCCCTTTTCCTGCAGGTTCTTGCCGATCTTTATCGCGTTCTCCAGCCCGCTCTTCAAGGTATCGTAGGTGTCGATCAGAAGGATGCAGCCGTCCGGATACACCTCGGCGTACTTCTCGAAGGCGGCGAGCTCCGATTCGAAGCTCATGATCCAAGAATGGGCCATGGTCCCTTTCACGGGAATATCGAAGAGCTTCCCCGCCAGGGTGTTGGAGGTGCCTGAAGCCCCACCGATGAAGGCGGCTCGAGTGGCACCCAGAGCGCCGTTCACACCGTGGGCCCGGCGCATCCCGAACTCCAGGATTTCCCCCTCCTCGGAGGCCAGGTAGATTCGAGCTGCCTTGGTGGCGATCAGGGTCTGAAAATTGACTATGTTGAGCAGCAGACTCTCCAGCAGCTGGGCTTCAATCAACGGCGCCTGGACGCGAATCAGGGGTTCATTGGGGAACACCAGGGTCCCCTCGTCCATGGCGTGGATCTCACCCCGAAACTGAAAGTCCGCCAGATAGTCGAGAAACTCCTTCCTGAACACTTTTTGTGCGGACAGATAGTCCAGATCCTCCGCATCGAAGCGAAAATCGGCGATGCTTTTCAGCAAGGTCTCCAAGCCGGCAAACACGGAAAAACCGCCGTCAAAGGGAGCCCTTCGGAAGAACATCTCAAATACAGCCTGGGGGTTGTGATCCTGGAGGAAGTACCCCTGCATCATGGTCAGCTCGTAGAAATCTGTGAGCATCGCGCAGTTCAAGAAACACTTACTCTCCATCTCAACTCACATCCGCCGTCTTCAGGATATGGACCCCTGCCTTTTTCATCTCTTCGAGGCGCGCCTTCAAACTTCCCGGTGGGGTATCGATCCCTCGGCAGGAATCTTCGACAAGCGTCACGTCGAAACCCAGCCTGAGGGCATCGAGGGCCGAATAATAAACACAAACATCGAGGGCCAGTCCCACTAGATACACACTTTTCAGTTCCAGACCTTGCAGATAGAAGTGCAATCCCGTTGGCGTTTCGTGATCATTCTCGAAAAAAGCGGAGTAGGAGTCCAGATTTCGGTTCGATCCCTTACGGATGATCAGATCGAAGGCCAAGGTATCCAAGTCGGGATGAAACTCCGCGCCCCGGGTACCCGGAACACAGTGATCGGGCCACAAGACCTGCTCGCCTTCTGCTGTCTGGACTGTATCGAAGGGGTTTTTTTCCGGATGATTGGAGGCAAAGGAAACGTGATCCTGGGGATGCCAGTCCTGGGTCGCGACAATCCTCTCGAAGCCACGGGCCAACCGATTGACAAGGGGAACGATCCTGTCTCCCTCCCGTACGGCCAGATTCCCGCCGGGACAGAAATCGATCTGTAGATCCACAATCAACAGGACGCTCTTGTCTTTCACAGTCTCGCTTCGCCTAGCCTCTACAGCAAGCCATACTTCCATTTCAGCAGCAATATACGGCGAACTCCCTCGTCGATAATCTCCTGGGAAATCTCACCACTCTCCACCATGGTATGGACTTCCTCGATCAGTTGCAATACATCCAGGGTTCCATATTCAAGAATGATATCCACCCCCGCGTTCAAACTGTGTTTGACAATCTCCTGCGGACTGTAGCGGCTGAGGAGCGCACCCATTTCGATGTCATCGGAGATAATCACACCATTAAACCTTAGCCGCTCGCGGAGCAGACCGCGCAGGAGGGTGGACGAGAGTGTGGCCGGAAAATCAGGATCGATTTGAGGATAGAGGATATGGGCCGTCATGACCGCCTCCACCCCATGTCGAATCGCGATTTGAAAGGGAAGGAGATCCTCGTTGAGCAGAGTCTTCTCATCGATATCGACCACGGGAAGCTCATGATGGGAATCTACGGTTGTCCTGCCATGACCGGGGAAATGCTTGACCACCGAGGCGATTCCGGCGCGCTGTGCACCGTACAGATAGTACACCCCCCGCTCGCCGACCAGAACGGGATTTTCTCCCATGGACCGGTCGCCCACGATACTATCGTCGGGTGTGTTGTACAGATCCAGCACCGGTGCGAAATTGATGTTGCAGCCCAAGGAGAGAGCCTCTCTGCTGATGATGTAGGCGGCGGCCTCGACATAGTGGGGGTCCTGATACTCCCCCCAGTAGTACGGTGCGGGAAAGCGCGTCAGGGTATCCAGATCCAGACGATTCACCCGGCCTCCCTCCTGATCTATGGCAATAAACAGTCCTATAGAAGGATTTTGAGCCCGAGCGGTCTCTTGAAGGGCTTCGGCGAGGGCTCTTACCTGCGCCCGGTTTTGTATATTGTGCCGGGACAGCAGGACCCCCCCTATGTAGCCTTCCTCGATGAGTTTTTTCGTGGAGTTACTAAAGCTTTTCCCCGAAAATCCGGTGAGAAAACGCTGGCCAATTTTCTGGCGTAGGCTCAGTTCCTGAAGATACAGTTCCACTACTTCCTCAGGCCTTCGGAACTGTTTCCCGGTCTGAGGATAGACGGGAAGGCTGATATCTCCAATTTTGTCCCCGGAGACTTCCGGTTCCCCGGGCAGGGGTCTCATGCTTACTTCCGGGGACTCCTGTGCCGGCAGTACATCCAACTCCGCTTCTCTCTGGGTCTGACAGGCGGCAAGAAGGACAATGAGGAGGATCGGTTGAAAAAGCCTCTGCCTCTTGGAGTGCATTTGCGGTTGAAAATGGAGGATAGGGGAATTGAACCCCTGACCTATAGATTGCGAACCTATCGCTCTACCATCTGAGCTAATCCCCCGAGGTTCCGAGAACCGAACCTTCACACCAGAACATCGCAGTTTGCGTTGTCCTCGGGAACCGGGATATCATAGCAATATGTAAATCTCTGATCAAGCCTCAACGGTCATGCCTTCCCGGGCGATCATCACCTCCATAGAGGTCTTCCCGCCGGCAGCCGCCTGTATCTTTTTCTCGATCAATTCGAGCTCCGCGTCGCTTCGATCCGGGTCGTGGTGGAACAGGAGCAGCTTCTTCACCCCCGCCTTGTGGGCTACATTCACCGAATGCTCGAAGGAGGAGTGCCCCCACCCGAGCTTGGACGAAATATATTCTTTGTGCGTGTACTGACTATCGTGAATCAGTATATCTGCTCCCTTGAAAAAACTGACTACTTTGTCGTTTTCCTCCTGAGCGGCCATCGCACCTTCCTTGACCGCTTCCTCGTCGTAGCTGGGATCATCGGGACTGACATCGAACACATTGCAGAAAGGCTCGGTGTCGTAGGCGGTACAGAACACCTTGCCGCGGTACTCGAAACGATAGCCGAGAACGAGGATCGGATGGTTGAGATACTTCGTGGTCAGCCAGAGACCGCCGCCAAGATCCTGGGACCCTTCCTTGAGATTGAAGTATTCGATTTTAGCCGCCAGTTCGGTAAGACGCACCGGCCAGTATCGATAGGTAAGCATACCCCCGACAATCTTATCGAGAGTGTCCTCTTCGTAGGTAACCGGTCCGAAGACCTTCAGCTCCGTGTTGGGGACAAAGATGGGGATAAAGAAGGGAAATCCCATGATGTGGTCCCAATGGGTATGGGTGAGGAA
>JAGLQP010000145.1 GCA_023136785.1 Spirochaetales bacterium | reverse complement strand
CTGAGCAGGATGCCGGTGAGAATAAAGGGCAGAACCAAACGGGACAGACTGATTCCTGAACCCAAAATCGCGATCAGCTCGTTGTTCTTGTACAAAGCTCCCAAGGTAAAGGCTGCGGAGAAGAGCAAACCCGGCGGGATGGCGTAGGATAGACATTTCGGCAGGTAGTAGTAGGCGATCCGCAAAATCTCCCCAAGGCTCGTATCGTGGGCCAGAAACCGCCACAGGTTGGTGAACAGATCCAGGAGTTGGATCACCAGCACGAAGAAGAGAACGGAGACCAGCAAAACCAAAATGAAGGTGCTCAACAGCATACCGTAGATGATTTTCATCGATTGGTCCTTACGGCCAGAAATGCACAGGCCACGATAAACACAACCAGGTTGGGAAACCACATGGCAAACATCGGCGGCAGTTCCAATCGGATTCCCAAGGTATGACCGATCAACAGCAGCCACCAGTACAGAGAGGCCATGAGCAGACCGATCCCGAAGCCCAAGGCCCTTCCGCTCTTTCGGGCCAGAAGACCCACCGGAAAGGCGAAAAGAACAAAGACGATGCAGGAAAAGGGAATGGAGAACTTTTTGTGGAATTCGAGACGGTAGAGCTGCAGGTTGCGGTCCACGAATTTCCTGTCTCGGTTTCTGGTGTAGATCGTGTAGGCATTGGCGAGGTTCTGCTGCCGGATTTTGTAGAGCCCGGGATCTGTATGGGCGAAATCTTTCAAATATCGCAGCTCCATGGCCAGATCGAAGAGCTGGGCTTCGGTCTTTCTGCTCTGCTCCTCCAGCTGGCGCTTGTATTCCTTGTCCATCACCTGGATCTCCCGCCACACGTCGATGGATCTCATTTCCCGCGGGCCTGGATTGATGAAGCTGGCGCTGAAATCCTTCAACAGGACGTTGTAGATCATGGATTCGGAGGTGGTGAACTCGTATCTGTCCTCGATCTTCCCGTCGGGAACATGGGTAAATACATCATCCAGCCTGATGGAAATTATGCCTTTTTGGTTTCCACTCTCCTGCAGTGAGCCGGAACGTGCCATGATGATCCGTTTTTCCTTGTCCTCTGTCCTATCGATGATCGTGATATTTTTGATGAGGGTTTCCTCAATTCCCCCCGTAACGATCACCATGTCCTTGTATCGCTTCACCGAGTACGGTTCAAGCTCGATGCCTGGATTGGTGTACAGGATCTTTCTGTACATGCTGCCCAAACGGATGTTCCCCAAGGGTAAAAAATAGTCGTTCATAACGAAGGAGACGAGGAAAAGGAGTACCCCCGCTGCCAGGAGAGGGTTGAGAATTCGGTGCCGGGCCACTCCGGAGGCCCGAAAGGCGAGGATTTCATTGTCCGAAGCGAACCTCCCCATGGCCATGAGGGAGCCTACCAGAGCCCCAAAGGGCAGGGAAAGTGCCAGAATCGAAGGCAGGGAGAAAACGATAAATTGAAGCACGTCCCAAAAGGGAACTTTTTTTGAAAAAATCTCCTCGGCCAGAACCAGCAACTGATTGATGAAGAACGTGCAGAAGAAAAACAGAAAGGCCACGACGAAGGAGATGAGAAACTCGTTGAGAATGTATAGATCTATTCTACGAAATCCAGGGATGCGGGTCATCAAGTAGGTTATTCTATTCCTCTTGTACCACCTAAGACAAGGGATTCATCCAATACAGAGATCCCCGAACCAAGCGTCCCAAAATACAGGCGAGGGGGGGAATAAGTTACGGCGCTGATATCGAGAGCCGCAAGGCCCTGTCTCAGACCGATCTGTTGCCACGAGCGCCCCTGCGCAGAAAGATGAGTAACCCCGCCCCCGAAGGTCCCGAAGTACAGTCCCGTGCGGGCCTGCACCGCGCACAATACCCAGTCATCGGCCAGTTGGCCGGAGGCCTTGCTGAAGTGCTCCACCGCGTTCTCCCGCCGATCCCATCTGTACAGACCCTCCCCGTAGGTTCCGATCCATAGATTGTCCTCATCGTCGACCAAAAGGGTGATCACGTTCCTGGCAGTAAGGTCGGGATTAATGCTGTCGAAACTCCTCAGTCTACCCGTATGTAGATCCAGCACCACCAGTCCCAAATTCAAGGTTCCGATGAGAAGATAATCATCGCTCGCCACGAGGCAGTTGATAAACTCACCGGGAAGACCGCCCTGGGTGATTTTCTCCCACCCGCGGGCCGTGGAACGCCACAGACCTCGCCCGAGAGTTCCTACGAAAACCGTTTCTCCCACGGCCTCCAGGGCTTCCACCTTATCCCCGAAAAACTGCATCTCCTGCCACCGGGAGGTCGATTTTTTATATTGGAAAAGACCCTGGTAGGTTCCGATCCAAACTCTTGCCGGAGTAACTTCTATCGTGCGCACCGTTCTGGGGGTCAGGCTCTCGCTACCTACTCTATAAAGCGTGGACTCCCCGCTGCCGACAGAGTAGCGGCTTATGCCGCCATTCCAGGTGCCGATCCAAAGATCGTCCCCGTCTATCTGCAGTGCGGAAACGTTCGCATCGCTCAACCCGAACTGCTCCGCTTCCAACGTGCTCCAGCGCAGGGCTCGCGATAAGCGGTCGAGCAAGCGGCGGTTTGCCTCCCCGATATCGCTCAGGTCTGCGGACAGGCAGTTGAGCAGGTAGATTTTGGCCGCAGCCTCATCGCCGCGGGTGTAGAAGGCGATTTCCGCCAGTCGAATCCAGGTTGCGGTGGAAACCTCCTGATCCGACAGGTTTACCATCTCAAGGAAATATCGGTAGGCCTGTTCGAAATCTCTGGAATCATAACTCAGGCTCGCCAGCAGTCGGTACACATCGCGCTTTTGATCCAACCCGAGCTGCTGCACCCCTATGTCCAAGATCTTTTTCAAGTGGAACAGGGCCAGGGTCGAGTCCTTCTGCGCCATGGCAATCCGGGCTCGCAGGTACGGGATCTCAGCATTGGGAGCGTTGGCGATTTCCAGCTCCCGGATGATTTCCAGAGATCTTTCGTAGCGCCCGTTCTGGAAGTGCTCCCCCGCAGCGGCGAGCCGGCGGCGAAGGATCTGCTCCTCCGTCTCCGGAGCCGGCAGCATGTCGCCGTATTCCCCGCTTCTACCCTGTACCTGCTCTTCCCGAGCCGGGGATTTGCTCTGACATCCGGAGATCAGGATAATCGCAGACAGGACCCAGCCGAGGATCAGGGCTAAGAAGGGAAAAATCAAACCTTTGGACCATCGGCGCATTGTTTCAGATCCCCGTCGAGCCGAACCCGCCCTCTCCCCGCTCTGTAGGGGCAATGCTGTCCCGGAACTGGAAATCCGCCTGTACCACCGGTGCAAATGTGATCTGGGCGATCCGATCACCTCTGACAATGTGAAAGGGCTCGCCGCCCAGATTGATCAGGATCACCTGAACCTCCCCCCTGTAGTCAGAGTCAATGGTACCCGGAGCATTGACGACCGTAATCCCGTGTTTGAATCCCAGGCCGGAACGAGGCCGCACCTGCGCCTCATAGCCCTCGGGGATTTCAAGACGAATACCCGTCGGGACCCGTCTGCGCTGTCCCGGCAGGATCACGATCTCCTCGCCGATCGGAATATCGGCACAAAGATCGGCTCCCGAAGATCCCTTGGATTGATACAAGGGTAAAAGATCCGGGGATGTTGAGGTGCAGGATACAATGATTCGTTTCATCTAAAAGGAATAGCTGCTGCGGGGCAACCGCCTGATCTTCTTGTTGCCGTAGGCCAGCAGGCTGAACTGTTGGGGTTGAATCCGCTGCTCGATGATGGACAGGATATCTTCCCGGGTGATTTCGGCCAGCAATCTCAGGGAGCTATCATACTCGATGGCTCGATGGGTCAGGTGATACTGTCGAAACAGACGCTTCATCCTGTTTTCCATGTCCTCTTTGGCCAGAATCATGTTTCCTTTGAGCTGGCTTATGGCGTCCTCGATCTCCTGCTGCGTCGGCGCTTCGCTGTGCAGACGGGCAAGCTCCTCATTGATCGCCTCGATCAGGTTGGGCAGCATAGAGGGAATCGTGTTTGCATATATCGTCCAAAGTGCAACATCGGTGAAATAGCTGCGGAAAGAGGATACGGAATAACACAGTCCCCGGTCCTCCCGCAGGCGCTGGAAGAGCCGCGAGCTCATGGACTCACCAAAAAGGGTATTGAATACCAGATCCTGATAGTACTCCCTGATGTTGGTGGAGGAAGCGTAACTGATTCCGGTGTACAGGTGAACCTGCTCGAACTTGTCCGGAACTGCCTCCCAACGAACATGGGCTGATGGGGTGTTGCGGTTCTTCCTGACTCCCTGCCCTCCGCCTGCCGAGAACACCGTCTGCAGAGAAGTTGCTAATTTATCCGGATCGATCTTACCGCTGGCCGTGATCACCGTGCTTCTCGGCGTGTAGCGGTCCTTGTAGAAGGAGTACAGCGGCTCCTTGCTGATTTCCTCTACCTGGTGAACCTCTCCGGTGATCTTTCGGGAAAGGGAGTGACCGTTCCAGAGATTCTCCAGGTAGATCTGCTGCCCCTTCTCCTCCGGATTATCCTCGATGGTCTTGATCTCATTGACAATGACGGTCTTCTCTTTCCGCAACTCCTGTTCATCCAGGCGGGCCGCGAAGTATATGTCTGTGAGAACATCGATCGCTAATTCGATAGCCTCACCGGGAAGGGTGCAGTAGAAGCAGGTCACCTCCTTCTCGGTGAAGGCATTGAGATATCCCCCGGCCCGTTCAACGGCCTGGGCGATCTGGTAGGCAGTGCGTCTCGCCGTACCTTTAAAAAGCATGTGCTCGAGAAAATGGGTGTATCCGACCTCGGAATCATCCTCGTCCCGGGAGCCGTTCAGCTGCCACAGGCCGATGGAGGCGACATCCGTGTTATCGACGGTCTCCAGGATAATCCGAGCGCCGCTGTCCAGCTCAGTCGACTGGATCAATCCTATCTCCGCCTGGGTCTTCCCTCGTACCGACCGGATCTATCTCTGTCCGAACGGCCACG
The DNA here is from genome assembly GCA_023136785.1 of Spirochaetales bacterium. Lineage (GTDB taxonomy): Bacteria > Spirochaetota > Spirochaetia > SZUA-6 > DRHE01 > JAFGQJ01. The sequence goes on along the minus strand of JAGLQP010000145.1, from coordinate 684 downwards.
ATCTCCGGGTCTTTCCGACCTGTACCCGTCGTTCGATCGAGGACCCGAGCGGGAATCCGATTGGCCTCTCGGTTCCGGATTTTCGATCATGCTGAGGTTCATACGCCCCATGCGATCGATTTCGAAAAGCTTGACTCGAACCTCCTGACCCTCCTTCACGACATCGTGAACGCTGCGCACGTGCTCGTCGGCCAGTCGGGAGATGTGCACCAATCCTTCTTTTCCCGGAAGAAACTCGACAAAGGCTCCGAAATCCATGACCCGTCTGACCGTGCCGATGTACCATTTGCCGACTTCCGGCTCTTCGACCAGCCCTCTGATAGCGGCCTCGGCTTCTTCGGCCATTGCTTTTTCCCGAGAGTATATGGTCACGGTGCCGTCGTTATCCACGTTGATCGTGGCCCCCGTCTTCTCGGTTATCCCTTTGATCATTTTCCCCCCGGGGCCGATCACGGCTCCGATCTTGTCGGGGTCGATTTTCAAGCTGATGATCTTCGGTGCAAACTCCGAGATGCTGTCTCGGGGCTTTTCGATGGTTTGATTCATAATCTTGAGGATGTGCAACCGGCCCTCTTTTGCCTGCTGCAGGGCTTGAGACAGGACTGCCGCATCCACGCCGGCGATCTTGATGTCCATCTGGAATCCGGTGATTCCGTCAGCCGTTCCGGCAACCTTGAAATCCAT
>JAGLQP010000144.1 GCA_023136785.1 Spirochaetales bacterium | reverse complement strand
TCCGCCTGCCGATCCACCTCCTCGTCCGTCGAGTTGAGGTTGATCCCGAACGCCGACCCAAGGCCGGCGTCGACCACGCCGACGGAGATGTTGATCGCCCGCTCCAGCAGCCGATCGGTTTGGGGCAGCATACCCTTGCGGTACTCCGCCTTGCCCTTGTAGTGCTGATTTTCAAGCGGATTGTTCTTCGGATTGAGGGTCCGCATGTTGAGGATGTTTTCCATGTTGTTGTACACGTGCCAGCCGGAGTGGATCACCGTCGTGGTGTTGAGCTTTTCCGCCACCGCGTCGGCGCTTTTCTTATCCGGAAGGAAAACCGTCAGGATCGTGCCGCATTCGCCATCCGGGTCATTGAGGCGGCGGAACTCCAGGCCTTCTGTATCCTGAATTTGTTTTTTGAATCGGGCCTTGAGCGTGCGCAGGCGCTGCAGGATCTTTTCCAGCTTTCGGAACTGGGCGAGGAGAACCGCCGCGTTGAGCTCGGTCATGCGGAAGTTCTGGCCGATGACGGCGCGGTTGCCCACTTCAACGCCCATGCGCAGGGGGAAGTGCCCCTGGTCATGAAAGGCGAAGGCCTGTTTGTAGAGCTCCTCATCGTCGGTTACCACCATGCCGCCGTCTCCGGCGTTGATGGTCTTGAAGATGTTGAAGGAGTAGGTGCCTAATACACCGATCGTGCCCAGCCTCTTTCCCTTGTAGGAACCGCCGAAGGCCTGGGCGGTGTCCTCGATAAGAAGCAGGTCGTGTTTGTCCGCAATCGCTTTGAGAGCATCCAGGTCTGCCGGGTTGCCGATCATGTGCACCGGTAGGATCGCCTTGGTGTACGGGGTGATCCTGCTCTCCACATCCTTGGGATCCAGGGTCAGACTCTGATCGACCTCGGCCAAGACCGGTACGGCATTACAGAAGATCACAGAGGACATGGAGGCGATAAAGGTGTAGCCGGGAACGATCACCTCGTCCCCGGGCCCGATGCCGGCGGCCGCCATGGCCACGATCAGGGCAGCGGTTCCCGAGGACAAGGCTAGGGCATAATTTGCCCCGAATCCCCTGCTGACTTCTTCCTCCAAGGTTTTCACCCTGTGCTTGAAGTTGGAGTCTTTCTCATCCCCATAGCGGAACAGATAACGGGCCCGTATCAGGTCGAGCAGCTCCTGCTCTTCTTCTTTCCCAATCCAATAGTATCCGGGACCTGGCATGGCTTTCCTCCAAATCAGATGTTCTCTGTTTTTGTGTGCTGAAAATTGTAGCCTAGTCTCTCTGAGCGGTCAAGGTATTAAGGCCATATTTACTGTAACAAAGGAATTTGCTCCTTGTAAATCCAGGTATTTTCGTATAAAATTTGTCTAATTCAAACTATATCGTTGGGTAAAAATAATGATTAGAAGCGTATTGACGATAATTCCCTGGTGGAACTGTGATGAAACGGCTCAGCAGGGATGAAATTAGAGCGGCCCGGGCTATCTTCTCCCTACAACACCCAACCCGGTCCTCGATTGCCCGCCAGACACGCTTAAGCCTGGTCAAAATTTCTTCGATTTTGGGAGAGTTGGAGAAAAAAGAATACATCGAGAAGGTGGGAAAGACAAAAACCACCGGCGGGCGGCCTGCCTACATCTTCCAGCTCAAACCCACTATCGGTGTGTCTATCGGGGTTTCCATCGCCCCGGATTGCTTCGAAATACTCGGGATTGACGGTTCCAAGAGTGTAGGGATCGAGGAAAGGCACCCCCTCGCCTTGCCGGCCGACCCGGAAAAGCACGTGGATTCGATCGTAAAGCAGGTAGCCTCTGTTTTGAAGAAAAAGATTGCCTGTCAACCGGACGGACAGCCGGTTGTTTCCATCGGCATCGCCCTGCCCGGTATGGTCGACAGCCGGCGAGGGATCTGGCTGCTCGGACTTCAGGTAACCGGGATTACCCATATCAACTTGGCTGGGATGTTCGAAGAGCAACTTCAGGTACCCGTGTACATCGAAGATGTTTCCCGCACCCTAACCGTTTTGGAGATGTATAGAAACAGAGGAAAGAGAATTCGAGATTTCGTATTGGTGTATATAGGTCTGGGACTGGGCACCGGTATTGTCATCAACGGAAGGATCTACCGGGGATTTCATGGACTGGCCGGAGAGATCGGCCACATCGAACATGCGGACAACACCTACAGGTGCAGCTGCAACAGCGTAGGCTGCCTGGAAACCGTAGTGTCTACCGCGGGAATACTGCGGGTGTTTCAGGACCGGCTGAAAGAAGGAGTTCGATCTAGCCTGCAAAAAACCACGATAGAGAACGGTCCCGGCCTCAGCTTGGAAGAGATCCTGGCTGCGGCTGACGGGGGCGACCGAGTGGCTCAATCCACCCTTGGGGAAATCGGTGTATTTCTGGGCGATGCCTGCGCTACATTGATCAAGCTCTTCAATCCTCAAGCGTTGATCATCAGCGGTCCCGGTTCGATCTTTAAAGAATACTTCCGCGATCCGCTCCAGCAGGTCATCCAGCAGCGTGTGCTCCCGGAAATGCTGGAAGACTATCAAACCGTGTTTGCCGATTATCGAGCCAATCATGAAGCCAGGGGGGCGGCCCTGCTGGCCATGAAATGCTACCTGAACAAGATGATCAGCCGACCCTAGCGGGACAACCACAATTCCCTATTCCCACCTGTACAGTGCGACTCGACGGTCGGCAAACAGGTCGTTTCGCTCCGTCACCTGTTTGTTCTTCGCCCGTTCAGGATCCACCTCCACGACGGTGAGACTGTCGCCCCGTTCATCGGCACGGACCAGAACCTCCCCGTTGTCCGCGGTGATCTGGCTGCACCCCGTGTAGGTCAGGGTTTTCCCACCTCTCCGCTCCGTGCCGTAACGATTGGCCAGGATCCAGAATACCCTGTTTTCGATGGAGCGGACCCGGGTGGTAAGCTGTCCGTATTCGGGAAGCACCAGGTTGGAAGGATGGCAGATAATCTGTACCCCCTGCAGGGCCAAGGTACGGGCCGCTTCGGGGAAGATATGATCGAAACAGACCAAGAGCCCCACCTTGACTCCGGAAACATCGAAGACGGAAAAGCCTCCGTCCCCTGGGGAGAAGTGCAGCTTCTCCTCGTGAAAGAGATGTACCTTCCTGTACACGCCGATTAGACCTTTCGGTCCGATCAGCGCCGCACTATTGAACAACTCCTTTCCGGAGCGTTCGGCCATCCCGACCACCAGGTGGCAATCCGCATCGGCGGCTACTCTCTCGAGTCTGTCCGTGGCCGGACCGGGAATCGGCTCGGCCATCCCTTCCACCTCCTCCCGACAGGTGAACAGATATCCACTCAAAGCCAGCTCCGGCGCTACGATCAGATCCGCTTCGGCACCAGTTAGTGCGGCAACCAGAGCGTTCAGGTTCTGTTCGGGCTTGCCAAAACGTGGGGCAAATTGAAAAAATCCAATGCGCATGAAATCTCCTCGATAAGCGGTGGCATTATACTCCAAATCAGATATATTATAAATAAGCCTCCAGGATGCAAAGCCGGAGTTTTCAAGGAAAATTGCGGCAGGTACCTACACAGAGGAGAACAGAATTTGAGTAATCCCATAAAAACCTTCGTGATCGACACAAATGTCTTTATCCATCGGCCCGATGCGATCCTTTCCTTTCGGGACAACGAGATCGTGATTCCCCTCTGGGTGCTCGAAGAGCTGGACAACTTGAAAAAAAGCAGAGATGAACGCGGGAGGAACGCTCGGGAAACTATACGCATGCTCGATAAGATCAGCCGCCATGGAGACCTGAGAGCAGGCGTCAAGATGGAAAACGGCTCCATCCTCAAGGTCTGGATCGGCCGCAATCGCAACCTCAAAAACATACCCGTGGATATCGAAACGGACAAGAACGACAACAAGATCCTCCTGGCCGCCTACAACCTGCAGAAGGAGGGCAAGCAGGTTTTTTTCGTGTCTAAAGACATCAGCGCCCGACTCAAGGCCACGGCCCTGGGTATCAAGGCCGTAGATTACGAGAAGCAGAAGGTCAACATCGATACACTGTACAAGGGCTACACGGAGATGGATGTGGGACAGGACAGCCTCCAGGAGCTCAAAAACTGCGGCGCGATTCCCTGGAACGCCCGTCTGGTTCCGAATGAGTTCGTGGTGCTGCGGGAGAGAAAGAGCGGCGAGCAGGTCTTGAGCCGCTACAACAGCACCGAAGCCGATCTTCAGTATGTGCCTCCGATGGATCCGGTGTGCGGAATCAGCCCCCTCAACCGCAATCAGGAAATGGCACTGAACCTGCTGCTCGATGATGCCATCTCCCTGGTAACCCTGGTGGGCAAAGCCGGTACGGGCAAAACTCTTCTGGCGTTGGCCGCGGGGCTAAAAAAAGCCCTGTCCGAGGACCGTTTCTCCCGAGTGCTTCTGGCCAGACCGATCATCCCCATGGGCAAGGATATCGGTTATCTGCCCGGGGACAAGATCGACAAGCTCTCCAACTGGATGCAGCCTTTGTACGACAATTTGGAATACATCTTGAGCGCGGACAGGAAGCTGCGCGATCTGACCGTGGACCAGCTGATCAACCGCCGTATGATCGAGATCGAAGCCCTCACCTACATCCGCGGCCGCTCCCTGCCCAACCAATTCATCATCATCGATGAAGCGCAAAATCTTTCGCCCCACGAAGTCAAAACGATCGTGAGCAGGGCGGGCACAGGAACCAAGGTCGTGCTTACAGGCGATCCCTACCAGATCGATACGCCCTATCTGGATTCCAACTCCAACGGTCTTACCTTCCTGGTGGAGGCCTTCAAGGGGCAGGAGCCCTTCGGGCACATCACCCTGGGAAAGTCCGAGCGCAGCCCCCTCGCGGAGCTGGCCACGGAGCTGCTGTAACCGTTCAGCCGGTGGTATTCGGGTGACCGTTGCCCATTGTACTTGCGATCCCACCGCTGCCGTCGATCCGTCGGTTCGATCCCAGCTACCAGACGATTCTGACAGGATACTTTTTCATCATATCATCCGGGCTCAAAATCGTTAGACCGTGAATCAGGGCTTGGGAAATCAACATTCTGTCGAAGGGGTCGCTGTGTATAGTAGGTAGAGTCGACACCTGAAGTGAAGACGGTTCATCCAGTGGTAGAGACCGAACTCTGTGCCGTTCCCGCTGCTCAGGAATATAGAGCCTCGGTTCCTCAGGAAGGTCCAGCCGGCCGATGGCATGCTTGACGGCGATTTCCCATGTCGAGATCACGCTCAGGAATACTTCGTTGTCCGAATCGGCAAAGAGATCTTTCACCCTGCCCGTCAACTCCTCAGCATCGAGGATCAGCCACAGGAAGGTGCAGGTGTCCAGCAGGAACCTCATCTACCCTGACCCTCGAAGGCGTTTTGAATCCCCTCCGGAAGGGGTGCGAAGAAATCCGGGGAGACGGAAAACTCACCTTTGGCCAATCCGATTGGTCGCGGGCTGCCGCCGGATTTGGGCAGGGGAACGATTTCAGCGACTGGTATGTTGCGTTTGCAGAGAAGAATCTTCTCTCCCTGCTCGAGCCTGGAAAGATATTTGGACAGATGGGTCTTCGCTTCGTGAATATTGAGCTTAATCATGATTTAAAACTAAACTAATTAGTGAACTAAGTCAAGTGCCTGTTCCGTGATCGTGATACAACGATCAGTTTTGTCAGCGAACAAGCCTGCTATAGTACTCAACAGCGCTAATCCCATGCTGAGTAAAAGCAAACTGGCGCCAGTT
>JAGLQP010000143.1 GCA_023136785.1 Spirochaetales bacterium | reverse complement strand
TTTCCCACACCTCTTCAGGAACATCCTTGATGATGTTGACGTGCACGTTGCCGTCTCCGGCGTGGCCGAAGCAGACGATGGGAAGCTCGTAGCGCTCGCCCACCTCCTTGATCTTGGGAAGGAGATGGGGCAACTGGGTGCGGGGAACCACGATGTCCTGGGTGTCCATGATATGCTGGGGGCTCAGGTTCTGCAGGGCCTCGATGATCATTTTGCGGGTCTCCCACAGACGATCTCTCATTTGGTTGTTGTCGGCAACCAGGACGTCAATGGCCCCGTTCTCCAGGCAGATCTCCCCGATGCGCTCGTAGTCGCGATCGATCTGGTTCTTGTCGTTGCCGTCCAACGTGATCAGAAGTTGAGCTGCTGCCTCCCGGAAAGGCACCTCCTTTTCCAGGAGTTTTTCCACAGCCAATACGCTGTCCCTCTCCATAAACTCGAGAGCTACCGGCACGATCCTGGCCTTGATGATGTCCGATACCGACTTTCCGGCGGCTTGAAAGTTGTCAAAGGGAACGAGCAGATCCACCCGCTGTTCCGGCTTGGGCAGCAGGCGCAGCAGGATCCGGGTCACCACGGCCAGGGTCCCTTCAGATCCGGTCAGCAGTTGGATCAGATTGTAGCCGGTGACGTTCTTCACGACCTTGCCTCCCAACTCCATGATCTCTCCGTTGGGAAGAACGGCCTGCAGGCCGCACACGTAATCCTTGGTCACTCCGTATTTGATGGCCCGCGGACCGCCGGCGTTCTCGGCGATGTTTCCGCCGATCGAGCAGGAGTCCAAACTGGCCGGGTCCGGGGGATAGAACAATCCGACCGCTTCCACCTCCCTGTGCAGGTTGCCCGTAATCACTCCCGGTTCTACCATCACCATCAGGTTCTCTTCGTCGATCTCGAGGATCCTGTCCATCTTTTCCAGGGACAGGACGAGGCCGCCGAACACAGGTACCGCACCACCGCTCAGGCCCTGTCCAGCTCCGCGAGGAGTGACCGGAAATCGTTTCACCTGGGCGAGCTTGAGGATTTCGGAAACCTGTTCGGTGGAGGTAACCCGTGCCACCGCCTCCGGTTGGTGCCAGAGCTCCGTCACTTCATCGTGGGAGTAGGCATCCAGGTCATCTGCAGGGGTAAGAAGGTTTCCTTCGTCCAGCATACCCCGGAGTTCCTCCAGGACTTCGCTGCCAATCTTCTTGTACATGATGTCGATACACTCCGAACTGTCTCCGCCCCTACGGCGCTCGATGTAGAGGTCGCGAGCGACGGGAGCGAGATGTATTCTACCAGGGTTTGCATTATACTGGCTAGCAAAGGCAATAGGAAGGGGTTTACGATATGCATCGCTTCTCTGCGGTGATTGGACTACTCCTGATTCTCCTTGCTGGCTGTGGAGGCAGGGGCTCCCGGAGATTCGTAGAACTGGAGAGCTACGGGATGGATGATTTCGAGCCTTTCAAGAAGTTGCTCATCGAGGATGAGTTTGCCGGCCATCCGGAGCTGTACGAACGGACGGTCTACCACCTTCAGTTCGAGATCGGAGAGCCGGTGACCGAGATTGCCGTCCATGCCCGGATCCACTTTACAAATCGGGAGCAGGAAACGATCGAACAGATCCCCTTCTTCCTCTATCCCAATCTCACCCCGGGACGTCTCGAAGTACATTCCTTGAGCGTCGATGGTACCGCCGTCGACCCGGAGCTGCGAGACCACAACAGTCAGCTCCTTGCCCCCTTGCCGAAGGCGCTGGAGCCCGGTCATGCCGTCGAATTTTTCATCGAATACAATCTTTCCCTTCCGTTGACCGACGATGGGGAGTACGGGGGATTCGGCTACGCGGGGGGTGTGCTGTCGCTGGCCTACTGCTATCCTATGATCCCCGCCTTTGCGGGATGGAACCATCCCCTGCCCGTTCCCTATGGAGATTTTATCTTCAACGAAGTGAGCTTCTACCTGGTGCAGGTATCGATGCCGGATGAGCTGATCCTGGCTGCTCCTGGCGTCGAGCTGGGCACGAGGCAGGCCGACGGCCGGCGGGAGGTACTTTTCGCAATGGGACCCTCCCGGGACCTCTATCTGGCTATGAGCCAAGAGTTTGTGATCGAGACAGAGCGAATCGGGCAGACAGAGGTCCGCAGCTTTGCCGGGAAAGATGCAGGAGCGGCCTCGCAGCGGACTCTGTCAACCGCAGTGGCTGCGCTGCGGAGCTTCGGCGATCGATTCGGAGCGTACCCGTACACTACTTTGACCCTGGTGAGCGTTCCCTTCGCCGCTTTCGGGCTGGAGTTTCCGGGAATCATCATCAACGCCCGGCGCCTGTACGATCTGACTCAGAACTACGGCGGTATTCCCGCACCGGTTCTGTTGGAATCCACCACCGCCCACGAGGTCGCCCATCAATGGTTTTATGCCTCGGTGGGAAACGATCAGCTCCTCGAGCCCTGGTTGGATGAAGCGTTGACCCAGTACGCCACCTGGTTGTACTACAAGGACCGCTACGGCGGTTCCGCTTCTCAAGGGTTCTTTCAATCACTGGAGAACCGCTGGAACAGGGTGGACAGAGCGGAAATCCCGATCGGCAGGCCGGTACATGCCTACACTCCCAAGGAATACGGGGCGATCGTGTACGGCAGGGGACCTCTATTCATCGACGCAATGTCCGAGCACCTGGGGGAGGAGGTTTTCAACAACTTCTTAAGGGAGTATACCCGCACGTTCGAATGGGATATCGTCGACAGCGACGAGTTTGAAGCTGCCGCCGAAGCGGCCTGCAACTGCCGGCTGGACGACCTGTTCGATCGGTGGGTTGGGAATGGCAGCCAGTAGTACTATCAATTTGTACAAGCAAACCAGTAAAGTTGAGATTATGGCCGAGCAACCAAACATCATCTCCTGTTTATGGTTTTTCAACGACGAATCATTGAGGGTGTTGCTTTGACGGGTATGAAGGGTTAGGTGGGCCTATGCGGATCAAAAACAAGGTAAAGCGGAAGCTTCGGGAAGGCCGGCCTACCCTCGGTTCCTGGATCATGATTGGGGATCTCGCTTCCGCTGAAATCATGGCGGACGCCGGTTTTGACTGGATCACCGTTCCACTTGTAAACAGCGGTGCAGAAGCGGAGGCAGCGGTAAAGGCGGCCCGAGGGCTGAGGAGTTGTTCCCCTACTATAGAAAGATCCTCGATCATAAACCTCTGATAATCTGGGGTGATCTAAGCTTTGAGGACCTCGACTTCATCGCAGCCAAGCTGGATCGGCAGACCTTGGCACTGTTGCCGGTAGTTGCCTCCTTGGAACAGGCCGAGGGAATTTGGGGGAGATTTAAGACATGATGGGAAAGGACAGCGCTGTGAAGGAAACGGTGATCTGCACAGAAGCTCAGTTTGTGAAAGGGGAAGAGAATTTTCGCCGATATGGGTCCGCCTACTCTTGGATCCCCTGTCAGGAAGAAGAGGAAAATCTGGCACGGTGTATTCGTGACAACAAGGCCAGGATCGCCATTTTGGGAACGTACCGCTATCGGGGGCAGCTGTATCAGGCCTTGGCGGAATCCGCCGGGGAGGGTCCCGCCCTGATCGCCCGCCATGGTGTCGGTTATGACGGGGTGGACCTTGAGTTCTGTAAAAAAAACGACATCATGGTCACGATCACACCGGGTACTCTGGATCAGTCTGTGGCGGAACACACGGCAGCGCTGATTCTTAGTCTGGTACGGGATATCCCGGCTCTTGACCGATCGATGCGGGAATTCCGCTATGCTCCGGTTACGACTATGGAGCTTGCGGGAAAAACTTTGGGCGTGGCGGGATTCGGCAAGATCGGCAAGCAGGTGGCAACGATCGCTTCCCGCGGTCTGGCGATGAAAGTGATTGCCTTCGACAGCCTCACTCTCGAGGAACAGATGTCCCGGGAGGGGTTCGGGAAAGAGGAGTTTTACGGGAAGTACGGCCTCAGCGAATATTACACGGATTATTTCGAGTTCGCGGAATCGCTGGACATCCTTACGATTCACATGCCGGTGATGGAGGGGACGCTGAACTTTTTTGATGCCGATCGACTGTCCGCTCTGAAATCCTCGGCATACTTGATAAACACCGGTCGAGGCGCTCTGATCGACGAAGATGCCCTCTACAATGCGCTGAAGGCAGAACACTTGAGGGCAGCCGCCCTGGACGTGTTTCGCAACGAGCCCTATGCGCCTGTGTCCCCAGCCAAAGATCTTCGACAGCTTCCCAATGTGATTCTCACCCCTCATGTAGCCTCGAACACGGTGGAAGCTAATTTCCGGGTACAACAGAATATTCTGCAGAATATCGAGAGATTTCTCCAGGGTCGGTATGAAGAGATGACCCGGGTTGTATGAGGGAACATTGAATGGCAGATTTTCGAACCGAGTACGAAAAGGTCTACGAAGCGATTCGTAACGCCATCATAGCAGGACAGTACGTTCCGGGGGAGCGTCTGCCCCAGAGAAAGCTGGCGGAAAAGTTCAACACGACCACAATCACGGTCCGGGAAGCCCTGCGTTTTCTCGAGCAGGACGGCCTGATACTGATCGAGCCGAAATGGGGTGCCATGGTCGTTGAGATCACGGCGGAGAAGATCTACGGGCGCTACATCGTCCGGGAGGCTTTAGAGGGTATGGCGGCACGACGATCCTGAGCGCCACCGAAATCTGGTGCAGAGTATTATTTCCGGAGACCCTGACCGGGCGGAAAGCACCATACGGCAACATGTTCGTGATGGCTATGCTATGGAGTTGAAAGCAATCCAGAATGAAGTTTGACAGCCGCCGGCTCAGGCCGGTATGCTGCTAATCTTTGCGCAGCTCGATCAGTCGCTCCAAATAATCGTGCCATTTGACCGGGCTTTCCCGAAGGAAGGGTATCCGGTACAGTTGTTTTCGGTATATGAAATGAAGCTTGTCTCCCGGTTCGATGGTGAGAGAATCGATTTCCTCTAAAGGAACCGCCACACGAACCCTCCCCCTCCTCTCGAGGCGACCGCGAAAGATGAATCGTCTGTCCGTCAGAAAGGCCCGGCCGAATCCGAAAATCCGTAAATCGGGATACTGTCTTTCCCTGTACAAAAAGTGGGGCCGGCTGACCAGGTAGAGCTTTTCTCCGTCTTCAAGACGGATCAGACTGGAGCGGATCGGTTTCAGGGGCATGACTTTGATCTGTCGGTAGATCTCAGCAACCGTTCTTGATTCCCCCACTGCTTTCCCGTCTTCGTCGACCGGTGTCAGGCGGCTGCCGAGATCGACTTCCCAGGATGCAAAACAGTTCTGGCATTCCACCTGGTTGGTCGCCAGAGGCTCTACGGCTCTCAAGCTCTCTACGCTCTGACAGTTCGGACAGCGGTAGATAATCTTGTGGATTCCGGAAGCCAAACCGGGTACCCGTCGTTTTACCTCCGGTACCTTCAGCCCGTAATCAGGGATACGGATCGCTTCGGCAATATCGGTGATGACCTGTTCTTCCGAGTCGGGGATCGTTTCCGACGTATACAGCTGGTCGAAGATCAGGCGCACGCGAATCGGCCGCCACTTGTCGGCCCACCGGGGAAAGTGGAGGTACCCGCCTTCGAGCCGGCAGGAGTACACGGGTACTTTCATCCGCCGAATGATCCGGGCGATCGTCGGAATGATCGGAGCATTGGTGCCGTCCCAGGTTCGGATGCCCTCGGGATAGATAACAATCAGGCCCCCCGCTTGAAGAATCCTGATGATGATCCTGATCGATTGAAAATCCTGAGCC
>JAGLQP010000142.1 GCA_023136785.1 Spirochaetales bacterium | reverse complement strand
GGGGTTCCCGTACCCTGCAATCGATTGGTAGTGGATCTAATTCGAGAACTGGAGAGCGGAAAGCGTTCGCCAAAGCCAGACAACTTGGGGGCATTTCGGGGCTTTCAGCGCAAACGTGAATGAAGGAGAGGCAAAGAGGAGTCGATGGGGGCAGATAAAGGCCAGCTTTTTTTGAAGGTCGGAGAAGAGCTTTTCAGCCGCTACGGGTACAAGGATGTCAGTATCGAAGACATCACCAAAGAGGCGGGTGTGGGCACAGGCAGTTTCTACACCTACTTCTCGAGCAAGGAAGCTTTCTACGAACGGATCCTCGATAATCTTGAAAACCAGGGAATCCGTTCGGTGGACCGCCTGGTCGCCGGTTTCCGATCCCCTATAAACAAGATGAAAGCCCTGTACCGCTTTACGACTCTCGGTGTCAAGAACAATCCGATCTTGCTCGGTATTCTTACAGGCAACAAGAAGTACATCTACCCGGGGCAGCAGGACCGCTTGTCGGGGAAGGGCTCGCTTCGGGCTCACGTAGAGAAAGTCATCTCTGAGATCATCCGCGAGGGAAGCCGTAAAGGGGTGTTTCGGGTTCGCCAGTATAGGAATCCCCGGCGTATGGTGCTGGCGATCTATGACGCTATCCTGATGAACCTTGATTCAGACGGGGCGGAGGATCTGATGAACGACATTCTGCGCCTGTTGGAGCGAGCTTTGAAACGACGGGTTCGCCTGCCCGGTAGCGGCACACTGCGGGATCGGCGCAAAATCGCGAAAGCGAAGAATGAATAGATCTGCTGAGTCTCGAGGTCTAGCGATTTCTCAACGAAGGTTTTTGGGAGAGATCAAGGTTCATCTTGTCCCGCATTTTCTTGAAGGCTTCCACGGTCAGATCCACATCCTCGTCTGAGTGGGAGGCGGTGGGAATCATGCGGAACATCGCCACGTCCCGCGGCACTACCGGGTAGCTGACTGCCGATACGAATACCCCGGAGTCCTCACGGAGCAGCTTCATCATGGCCATCGCTTGTTGTGCGCTCCCGGTAGGCACGTACACGGGCGTAATGGGAGATTGGGTGTCTCCGATATCATAGCCCAGCGCCTTCAATCCCGCCTGCAGTCTCTTGGCCACCTGCCACATCCGGTCTCTATATTCGGGATGATTTTCTACCAGGTTCAGGGAAGCTTCGAGCGCGTCGACATAGATCAGGGGGAGACTCTTGGCAAACACGTGGGTGCGGGCATTGTACTTGATGTAGCGAACCACCTCTTCTTCACCGGCGGTAACACCACCAATGGCGGCGAAGGCTTTGGCAAAGGTTCCGAAGTACAAATCGATTTTGTCCTGCACGCCGAAATGCTCTCCCAAGCCTCGACCGTGTTCACCCATAACTCCGAAGCCGTGGGCATCGTCGACGAAAAGCCTGGCCTCGTAGCGGTCCTTGAGCTCACAGATCCCTTTGAGATCCGCCAGGTCACCCCGCATGCCGTAGACCCCTTCGATCACGATCAGAATACCACCCTTGCGTTGACGGTTTGCTGCTTTGAGGTGGTGCTCGAGATGATCGAGGTCGTTGTGCTTGAAAGGACGAAATCGTCTGCCCGCCGAAGCCAAGACCGTTCCATCCACGATGCTGGCGTGGCACAACCTATCCATGACGATCACATCATCCGGTCCGGTCAGGGCACTGATCGTCCCCATCACACCGAGATATCCGTAGTTGAACAGTATCGCCGCGGGCTTTTGCAGGAAAGCGGCGAGCTTTTTTTCCAACCCGATGTGTCTGTCCGTGTTGCCGGTCAGCATCCGGGAGCCCATGGGAGTGAAGGTCCCCCAGTCTTCCATGGACTTACGGGCCGCTTGTCTAACCTCTTCATTCCCGGCGAGCCCAAGATAGTTGTTGATAGCCCACATGATGACTTCTTTGCCGTGAAATTTCATGTGGGGGCCGGGCACACCGTCCAGTACGGGACGGGCATAATACAAGTCGTTCTGGGTTCGCAAAAATCCGAAGTATCCACCGTCACCGCGGCATTTGTCAAAAAGGTCTGGCATCATATTCTCCTATAATAGAAATCAAACAGATATTTTCGTGGGAGAGCGTAGAAGCTGCTTCTCCAGTTGGTTCAAGCTGTAATCTTTTGAAGAGAATACATAGTCCGGCCGTACCGGCCGGGGGGTTTCCTCCAATTCGAGCAGGTTCTTGCCGCCTCCGGTAAGATTTAACAGCACTACGTCGGATTTGTCGACCTTGCCCTGCCGTGCGGCCCTTACCAAACCGGCCAGGGCCACCTCGGCTGCGGGATCGAGATCGCATCCTTCCAAGGACTCAAACAGCCACCCCGCCAACAGAGCCTCCTCACTGACGACAGAATACATCTGCCCGTCGGTATCGGTGAGGGCGTCGTACACCCCCCCGGTGATCCCGTAGGGAGGCTTGCGGTTGCTCAGCACTCCCGAATGGAGCCGGGCGATAAGCCCTTTGGCCTCATGCTCATCGAGAAGCGGTAGATCCCTCGATCCTGCCCGCCAGGCATCACTCATGATGGCAAAGGGTACATTCTGTACCAGATGGAGCTTCATCTTGTGGTCGCCGTTCCTACCGTCCTGCCTGAATCTCCGGCTCATCTCCCAAGCGGCTATCCCGCCTGTGCCACTACCCACAGCCTGGAAGTAATGATCGGGCACTCTGCCGATCGCCTCCACCGCTGCCAACACTACCGTGCCCATTCCGTCCCGACGCGCCACGTTCTTGGCACCCCCCTCGGGGAAATATCCGTCTAAAGCGGCGATCTTGTCGGCCAGCTCGATCGCATCGAGGTAATCCCGGTCTCCCTTCAGTACTGCCAGCTTCACATTCGGGTGCTTTGGGACGGTCAGCCACATCGCCGGCAGGGCCGCTTCCGGCACTACGATCAGTGCCGGGATTCCAAAGCGGGAACAGGTCTGCAGGAAAGCCCTGCCGGTATTTCCCGCCGAAGAGACCACAAGGATTCCCTCCATCCCGTCCGGCCGGCGGGCGCATACTGGAAGGGCCTCCAACTCCTTGAAGCTGCAGGTTTCCATTGCAGCGCCCCGTTCGGGCCAGTAGCCGTTGAAGGCGATCCACAGGTTCTCCAGCCCGATCCGCTGGGCCAGATTTTCGCTTTTGAATACTGCGGGCTTCACGGGCGTATCTACAACTCTGCGTATCGGCAGCCACTGGTTGTATCGAAATATCCCGGGATGTTCCCGCTGGATCGTCAACTGCTTGTTGTCGTATTCCGATCGCAGCAGCGAAGGGCCGTGATCTTCGTCGCACTGCAGCAGGAAACGGTCCTGCAAATCTTCGAACACCTTCCCGCACCGCACACAAGTTAGCCTGTAGCTCTCAGATCCCATCGGCTGCTCCTAATTTCAGTTTGTACCAACATGACTTCACGCTCTTGCGATGGCAATCCATCAGGATTGTTACTGCAGGAATTTAACACAATCTCAAAAAAAAGAAAAGGGCATTTATTTCAACAAACTGAATATTTGAATTGAATATTCAATTATTCGGTTTTTAAGATTTTTTTTTATCGAATTTGGATTTCTCTCGTTTTCTTGTCTTGACAGTGATCGTCCTGCTCTTTCATACTGTCGGCGAAAGATATCGCTTTCCCTTCAATCAAACCTGGAGAGAGAGAGAGGAGAAATCATGACGAATGCTGTTGCAGAGAAAAGCCCTGTATCCTACCTCGTAGACAATCTGACCTTTAAGGAAAAGGTCGAGCGCTCCCTCGGGCTCATAGAGAACGCCTACCGCGAGTTCGGCGACGCTCTTGTCGTTGCGAACAGCCTGGGCAAAGATTCCGTGGCGGTCTGGCATCTGGCCAGGCGGGTCAGCCCCAACATTCGCGGGTTCATCGTGACCACCCGTTTCAAACCCAAAGAGACAATTGTCTTCATGAATGATCATGTTCGAGCCTACCCCGAACTTCAAGTATACAGAAACGACGTGCAAATCCCAAAGGACCTGTACAAGACCGATCCGGATCGCTGCTGCGATCTGCTCAAGGTCAAGCCGACCCGACAGGCAATTGAAGAGATGGGAGTGAACTGCTGGGTCACCGGCCTTCGCTGCACCGAAGGTCGGACGCGAACAGATTACCAGGAAGTCGAGGAAAGGGACCGGGGATTGGTCAAGCTCAATCCCATCCTTCTGTGGAAGGAGCGGGAGGTCTGGCAGTACCTGGCTCTCAACGATGTAGAGGTAAATCCCCTGTACGCCAAGGGATATCGATCCTTGGGTTGCGAGCCCTGCACGAAAATCACCACCGACGACAATGAACGGGCCGGGCGCTGGGTCGGAACGAGCAAGTGCGGCGGCGAGTGCGGTATCCACACCCGCCCTTTGAAAAATTAGCGACTAGTCCTTGACTCTGTGGAAGGCCAGACTCTTCAGCATCCACCGCGACAGCGCTTTTTCCGGACGCCGCTTGGTGAGATCGAGGTACCATCCCCACTTCTTCATGATCTCCAATTTGTGGGTTTCGACGAACTCGATCAGAGTGCCGTCCGGGTCCTCGGTGTAGGCGAACCGCCCGACGGAATCTCCCATATCGAATCCGGTCGAACTGTCCACCGTGAAGGGACAGCCCGCGTCGCTGCAGCGCTGCTTCAGGCTATCCATCCCGCTCACGTCAAAACAGAGGTGGATGAACCCCAGGTCGCCCCAGTAGCGATCGGCGAATATCTTTTTCGGACGACGGTCCAGGGCTTGAAGCAGCTCGATTTTCGTCGGTCCTAAAAGCGAACTGAAAGCCCCCCTCCGGGGTTTGCCGTGGGTCAGCAGCATGCGGCGGAACTTGCCGGCCCCACCTGGCAGGGGCTGGAGATCCTCGAACACTCCCTGCTCGTCGTAGAGGAGCTGGTCGTAGCCCAGGATCTGGGAATAGAAATCCCGAGCCTTTTCCGCATCACGAGTCCCGATCGAACAACCCACTGCACCTCCGGTGGGATGCTTGCCAGGGGAGAACCAGCCGTTGCCTTCGGTCACTTGAAAGATCAGTCCATAGGGATCTCTAACAAAGAAGTGGGGACTCCCCGCCGGGTCGGCAGCAATCCCGCCGAGAATCTCTGCATCCCCCGTCCTGAAGAAGGCGAAGGCTTTCTGGACATCTTGAGCTTTGATTCGGGCTGAGAAAATCCCCAGATCTCCGAGTTTCACCTGGAAATCGGGAGCTTTGGTTTTGCGGCCCTTGTATTGCCAGATCTCCAGACCCCCACCTCCCTGCATATTCAGTGCCAGGATCGCATGCCTGGCCCTGGGCTTTCCGCCGGTGTAGGGCAGCATCAGGGCTGCTTCTCCGTCATCCTCGAACGCGCGAATGTCGAAGCCGAAGTTCTTCCTGTACCAGCGAAAAGCGCCGGCAAGATCAGGGATGCCGGTGCCGATCTGCTGTATTCCGCTGATGATGTACTCACTCATAGCTCAGGGAGAGCTTAAGCCGCACACCGATTTCGAGTCAAGCAACCTTTGTCCATCCCGTCGTTCTTTTCCGGTCCATATTGGTGCGTCTGACCCGTGAGGATGAAGTGAACCGCTGGAGCGCAAAGCATACGGGAGAAAGGTAAACTTTCAGACGCGGGAAATCTACGCCATCCAGCTCCTGTTCAAGATCCACTTCCAAAGCTTCGCTGACCGGTTCTTGGTAAAATAGACGTAGATTCTATTCACTCTCTCGTAATCGCCGCAGCTTAACGAGTGCATCAGCCTATCACTCTCCCGGGAGAAAACTCTCCACG
>JAGLQP010000141.1 GCA_023136785.1 Spirochaetales bacterium | reverse complement strand
ATGTCCTGGGGATGCGGCTCTTCGATCTGCCGGCGCACCTCTTCCGGCCGCCACAGACGGCTGCGGTGCTGAAAGCCGTGGAAGCGATGCCCGAACTTAGTGGCCACGATCCACTTCGACCTGTTGTGCCGGATGTAGTCCCCGAACTGGCAGGTGCCGATCCCGATCAGGGAAACCTCGAGGCCGCTCTTGCCGAGCCTTCTGTACTTCATGCTCTCTACACTATAGGTGGTTTCCGAGCTTCCGCCAACATTCCGCCTGGGGATTGTGATCTGCAGCCCAGCCCCGGTTTGGTATCCGATTCTTGCATCTTTTGTCGTTTTTCCCTATATTTACTATATAGTTATTTCTATATAGACGTCAAAAGAGCATCGAAGGTGAACAAGTACGCAAATATTGACTTCGAAAAGTGCGACCCCATGGCCTGCAACGGCAGCCAGGGTATCTGTGCAGCCGCCCGGTCCTGCGCCCACAAGCTTCTCGAGCAGGAGGAGGCGAAGGAATCGCCGATGCTGCTCTCGATCAAGATGTGTGTGGGCTGCGGTACCTGTGTTCCCGCCTTTCCCTTGGGTGCCATCGAGATAAAAAACGGTTAGTACATTCCTTTTTTTCCTACCTGTTGTTGACAGCTGCAGGAAAAGTGTTATAATCAATTTAGAGAATAGAAACGAAAGTAAATAGAAACAGTTTCGTAAGTTATTTGTATGGTTAATACAAATTTGACCGAGAGGGAAAAGGAAATTGTCAGGCTGCTGGCGGAAGACCGGGGAATTCCCGTATCCCAGCTGAGCGAGCAGCTCGGTGTGTCCGCCGTAACGATCCGAAGCGACTTGAACAACCTGGTAAAGAAGGGAGTGGTGGTACGTACCCGCGGCGGTGCGGCCCCTGCCTTTCACCCCAATGTGGTGATCCGCCAAAACCTTAGGGTGGAGGAGAAAAACCGGATCGCCCAAGCCGCAGCGGATCTGGTGAACGACGGGGATACCATCATGATCGAGGCCGGCACAACAACCGCCCTGATCGCCAAGTATCTCTTAGGCAAGCGATTTGTCAACATCGTGACCAACTCTTCCCTGATCCTTCCTTTCGCCCGTCTCAATCCTGGGATTCATTTGACCGTTGTCGGCGGCGAGTTTCGTCCGGCCACGGAATCCTTCGTCGGGCCCATCGCTCTTTTGGAGCTGGAGCGTTTTCATGTCCGCCTGGCTTTCGTAGGGACCGACGGTTTTTCGATGGAGGGTGGATTGACCACCAACCTGGTTGAAGGCGCAGAAATTGTTCGACGAATGGCTGAACGTTCGGAAGGTACAGTCTTGGTTGCGGACTCATCCAAGTTCGGCAAAATAGGCTTTGTACATGTGCTGCCGGTGCACCAGGTCAAGACCCTGATTACCGACAGTGAACTGCCGGAATCCGCCCGGTCCGAGCTGGTAGAAACCGGAGTCGAGGTTATCCAGGCATGAGAAATCTGAAATTAATCATAGAGGAGAGCTGAGTATGGCGGAACAAGTCATCCTGCCCAGACAGGGGCAATCCGTAGAAACATGTCTGATCTTAAGCTGGAAGAAAAAGGAGGGCGACCCGGTTTCCGAGGGAGAGGTCCTCGTCGAGGTGGAAACGGACAAAGCGGCTTTCGAGGTAGAATCTACGGCCGGGGGCACACTGCTGAAAATACTGCATCAGGAGGGCGAGGATGTTCCCGTTCTATCGGCTCTGGCTGTCGTGGGAAAGCCCGGGGAGGACATCGCTTCCCTGGCCGACGCAGCCCAGCCGCGACCCAAGGCAGCAGCGGAGTACCAGATCGCTGCCCGGCCGGAAGCTCAGGAGGCTGGGGCAGCTCAGCCTGCGAAATCGGTGAAGAAGATTGCGATGTCCCCGCGGGCCAGGCAAACAGCTGCAAAACGCGGCTTGACTCCCGGACAGATCCTGGCAGCTCTTCCGGAGGGTCTAGGAAGCGGTCCCCGTGGACGAATCCTCGAGCGGGATGTGGACCAAACTGCCGCGGCTGCTGCAGGCCATCCAGCAACCTCCGGCGCTGCAGATTTCCCCGGGCCCGTTCAGGAGGTTCCAGTCAGAGGGATCCGTAAGCTCATCGCCGAGCGTATGCTATCCTCTCTGCAGGGGAGCGCCCAGTACACGCTGCACTCCTCCGCCTGCGCCGAAGCCCTGCTAGCCTACCGGAAAAAGCTGAAATCCAGTCCGGAAGAGCTCGGTCTGCAGGCCATTACAATAAACGATCTGCTGAACTACGCCGTCACCCGGATGCTGCTCCGCTTTCCCACAGTGAACAGCCACTTTGTCGGCGACAAGAGCCTGCTTTTCGAGAGGGTGCATCTGGCCGTCGCCGTGGACACCCCGCGAGGCTTGATGGTGCCGGTGATCCGCAACGCCAGTCTGCTCTCCCTGAAGCAGATGACCGCGGAAACGGACAGGCTGCACAAGGCCTGTTTGGAGGGCACCGTGACCCCGGATGAGCTCAACGGCGGCACCTTCACCGTCTCCAATATGGGAACCCTGGGCATCGAAGGGTTCACGCCGGTGCTCAATCCTCCTCAGGCGGCTATCCTGGGTGTGGGTTCTGTTCAGCTCAAACCGGTGCAGAGGCAAGGGGAGGTGGTCTTCGAAAGAACCATCAGCCTGTCCCTGACCGCGAACCATCAGATCCTCGACGGCGCCCCGGCGGCCGTCTTCCTCAGGGAGCTTTGTCAAGCCCTGAAGGGCTTCGAGCTCCTCCTGGCGGGTTGATAAGGTCGATGCATACAATAACCAAGAGGGTAGTTTTATGCCAAAATCCATAGTTGTAGATCCCAAATCCGTACGGAAATCCGGAAAGATCGAAATCCCCCCGATTCCGATCAATCAGTACGTGTCCGACCCTGCCAAGGAAGGGAAGAAGTTCGGAAAGAAACGACTGAACGAGATCTATCAGGACATGCTCTTCATCCGCGAGTTCGAGTCCATGCTCAACACCATCAAGATTCAAGGAGAGTATCAGGGCATCGCCTACGAGCACAAGGGACCGGCCCACCTGTCCCTCGGGCAAGAGTCCGCCGCGGTGGGGCAGTGCGTTCATCTGGATGTCGAAGACTTCATCTTCGGCTCCCACCGCAGCCACGGCGAGATCCTGGCAAAATGCTTTTCCGCCATACACAAGCTCGAAGACGAGGATCTGCTACGGGTGATGCGCAGCTACATGGACGGAAAGCCCCTGGCCGTTCTAGAACAGGGCGGCAGCGGCAACGGCAGCGTCAAGGATCTGGCCATCGACTACGTACTGTACGGAGTTCTTGCGGAGATCTTTGGCCGTGAGACCGGGTTCAACAAGGGACTCGGCGGCTCGATGCATGCCTTCTTCGCACCCTTCGGCAGCATGCCCAACAACGCCATTGTCGGCGGTTCCGGTGATATCGCCGTGGGGTCGGCCCTGTTCAAGAGGATCAATAGAAAGCCCGGTATCGTCATCGCCAACATTGGCGATGCTTCCTCCGGCTGTGGCCCGGTGTGGGAGGGGATCATGATCTCCGCCATGGAGCAGTACCGAACCCTCTGGCCCAAGGATGTGGGCGGTTCACCGCCGATTCTGTTCAACTTCTTCAACAACTTCTACGGCATGGGCGGGCAGCCCGAAGGGGAGACCATGGGCTTCAGGCAGCTGGCCAGGCTCGGCGCCGGCGTGAACGCCGAGGCCATGCACGCCGAGCGGGTCGACGGCTACAATCCCCTGGCCGTGGCCGACGCCGTCGAGCGAAAGAAGAGGATCCTTCTCGGCGGAAAGGGGCCGGTGCTTCTCGACGTGATCACCTACCGTCTGTCCGGTCATTCCCCCTCGGATGCCTCCGCCTATCGCACCAAGGACGAGATCGCCCTCTGGGAGAAGCAGGACTGTGTAGCCGCTTTCGGCCGCTATCTGGTGGACAACGGCCATGCTCACAAGTTACAGCTCGAGGAGCTAAAAGAACAGGTGGTGAAGCGCATTGCCCGCACTCTCGAGCTGGCCTCGTCCCCGGAGATCTCCCCCCGGCTGCGGACCGACGACCAGGACCGTATCGGGGAACTGATGTTCAGCTATCAGAAGATCGAGAAGTTCGACGACCGGGAACCGGAGGTTCTGATCCCCTACGAGGAGAATCCACGGATCCAGGCCAACAAGCGCAAGAGCCGTTCCGGTGTTGATGAAAAAGGCCAAGCTCTACCCAAGGCCAAGGTGATTTCGTTACGGGACGCCCTGTTCGAAGCCATGCTGCACCGCTTCTACATCGATCCCACCATGGTGGCCTTCGGCGAGGAGAACCGGGACTGGGGCGGCGCCTTCGCCGTGTATCGCGGGCTGACCGAGGCGCTTCCCTATCATCGCCTGTTCAACACCTCGATCTCCGAAGGAGCGATCGTCGGAGCCGCTACGGGCTACGCCCTGAGTGGGGGGCGGGTTGTACCCGAGCTGATGTACTGCGATTTCATGGGGCGGGCCGGGGATGAGGTGTTCAACCAGCTCTCCAAGTGGCAGTCGATGAGTGCCGGCGTTCTGAAGATGCCCGTGGTCCTGCGCGTTTCGGTGGGCAGCAAGTACGGTGCACAGCACTCCCAGGACTGGACCTCCATCGCCGCCCATATCCCCGGACTCAAGGTCTACTTTCCCGCTACCCCCTACGACGCCAAGGGGATGCTGAACCTAGCCTTAAGCGGCAGTGATCCGGTGGTGTTCTTCGAGAGTCAGAGGATCTACGATATCGGCGAGCTGTTCGTCAAGGAGGGGGTGCCCGAAGACTACTACGAGGTGCCCGAGGGCGAGCCGGCGCTGCGCCGGGAAGGCTCGGATCTCACCATCGTCACGATCGGTGCCACCCTGTACCGGGCTGTCGAGGCGGCGGACCTTTTACAGAAGAACTACGGCGTGTCGGCGGAGCTGATCGATGCCCGTTTCATAAATCCGCTGAACTACGACCTGATCGCCGAGTCTGTGAAAAAGACGGGCAAGGTCCTCTTGAGCTCCGATGCCTGCGAACGGGGCAGCTTTCTCAACACCATGGCCGCTCACATCGCCGAACTGGCCTTCGACGAGCTGGACGGACCCCCCGTTGTGGTGGGAAGCCGCAACTGGATCACCCCGGCCGCCGAGATGGAGGATACATTCTTCCCGCAGGCGGGGTGGATCGTCGACGCGGTGCACGAGCGTCTGCTGCCCCTGCCGGGTCATCAGGTGAGCTCGGATCAGAGCCTCGAGGAGCTGCAGCGCCGCAGCCGCCGAGGGGTGTAAACCGAAGAGTCAAGAATCTCGACAGGATAACCGAGCAGCTATATCTGCTCCAGGATCTCATGATACTTTTCTACATCTTACGAGGTTTGTTCTAGAGCCAGCTGATTTCGCAGTCAATGGGGCTTTGACTACAGTTTGTTGTACCCCTCGATGACCAACATCGGCTGCTCACTCCCCGTCACCTCGACGGAAGAAAATTTGCTCTCTTTGTCCTCAGCTTCCATCAAGAGGATTCCGTATGTCAGCGAACCCACCGAATCTTTGACATCCCAGGAATAGTACCGGGATGTGTTGGGTCCAATATAGGTTTTGGTTAGAGGATCTGGGTCAAAGAATTCTGGAGCGCGAACCTTAGCCGGGTCGAGGGTTTCCGCCTTCCAGGGCTGTAGGATTCTGTGGAGACTGACGTCACCGTTTCCTGCGGTGATACAGTACAGTTGCAGTTCGGCGACAGTAATGATATCGGGCAAGGCCGGAATATCGAATTTCAGTAAAATATATTTGTTATATTTAACTCTAAGTTCT
>JAGLQP010000140.1 GCA_023136785.1 Spirochaetales bacterium | reverse complement strand
CGGTCCTTCGTGCACCAGCATGCTTGGATCTACCGCCGCTTTCTTGACGATGCTGCCTTCGGGTGCGAGGTTTCCCTTCAACACGGCCAGGCCTCCGGAGCTGTGGTAGGGCTTTTCCGGCTTGGCGATGAAGGTGCCGTCCGGTTCCGGAGCTGTCTTGTAGGAGTCGGAAATCGGTTTGCCCGTAACGGTTACGGCCTTTCCAGCCAGCGCTCCCAGGGTGTCGAGGACTTTACATACCGTCATCACTCCTCCGGCTGAGTACAGGTCCTCCATGAAGTAGGGCCCCGAAGGGGCGAGGGAGCAGAGATGGGGAACGGCGTCGCTGATGCGGTCGAAGTCCTCCAGGGTGAGCTCCACTCCGGCCTCTGCAGCCATGGCCGGAAGGTGCAGAGCCGTATTGGTCGAACCGCCGAGAGCCATGTCTACGGCAACGGCGTTGAGGAAGGCCTGGCGGGAGAGGATGTCCCGGGGCTTCAGCCCTTTTGCTACCGCCTCCACCGCTTTTCTCCCCGCTTCCCGGGCCAGAGCCAGCCGGGCGCCGTAGACCGCCGGGACCGTGCCGTTGCCCGGTAGAGCCAGCCCAAGGGCCTCGCAGAGGCAGTTCATCGAGTTGGCGGTGAACAACCCGGCGCAAGACCCCGCCCCGGGGCAGGCGTGGCATTCCAGTTCATCGAGCTCTGCGGTGGTCATCTGTCCGGAGGACACTTTGCCCACAGCTTCGAACATCGTATCCAGCCCCATTCTGCGGGAATGGTGTTGCCCTGCCAGCATCGGGCCTCCGGAAATGATGACCGAAGGGATGTTCAAACGGGCCGCCGCCATGACCATTCCCGGTACGATCTTATCGCAGTTGGTTACCAAAACCAGGCCGTCAAGGGCATGGGCTTTGGCAACCAGCTCGATGGAATCGGCGATCAACTCGCGACTGGGCAGACTGAAGCGCATCCCCGGATGTCCCATGGCCAGGCCGTCGCAGACACCGATGGTGCCGAACTCCGCAGGAACCCCCCCGGAAGACCAGATCCCCTCTTTGACTTTCTCGGCGACCTGCCTCAGGTGCATGTGTCCCGGAATCAGCTCGCTGAAGGAATTGGCCACGCCTATCAGAGGTTTTTCCAGGGTTGTTTTGTCCCAGCCCATCGCGTAGAGCAGGCTCCGATGGGGAGCGCGTTCCGTTCCTTTGGTTACCGCGCTGCTGTTTAGGTCTTTGCTCACACTCTACTCCTTATCACCGGGTCGAGAGGTTCGATCCTCCCATAACCCGCGGTTTCGTCCCGGGACAGCCATTTCCGCCGGGCGCAGTTAAAAAAAAACCGTTTTCCAGGAAGGAAAACGGTTTGTTGCCGTTTATGATCGCTTCACCCTCCTGGGTTTGCTGCAGGGGCTATAAGGATAAGGACGGGGATTAGAATGGTGATGACCGAGATGCCCTGAGCCTGTACCGGGAAATCCAGAAAAAGCATGACTATCCTTTACAGTATCCTCCCTTTTTTGTCAATATTGTAGTAGTTTTTTTCTCTACTACCCCAAACGTTCCTGAGATGGTATTGTTGTTCGATGAGATTGAGTTTGATCGTTGTCTGCGGAAAGAGGGACAATTTTAGTAGCTATCATTCAATGCGACGGAGGCTCGAGATCGACCTGTGATCAGTAAAAGAGGCGTAACGAACTTGTTTCTCAACATATCCACAGCTCTGGCGGGCTTTGTCCTGGTGGTTGCTCTGTTCCTGATTCCTATGGAGCTGGTCAGCCAGCCCAAGCAGGTCGTGACGGATTGGCAGTGGTCTTTCACAGCCATAGACAGTGACACTCCGCCTCTGGAAGGTTGGCTGCCTTGCCGGATTCCCGGAAGCTTCGATAGGTTTGTCGGAGATCGAGAGGGATATCTCTGGCTGCGAACAGAAATTATTAGAACCGGACCCTCCGTGCTCATTCTTCCTCCCCTCGGCTTCTCCGCAAGGGTGTATCTAGATGGTGAGGTCGTGGGAACAGGCAGAGCCGGGATCGTTCGTGGAAGCAGTGTCACGGCTCCTACCGTCGCAGCCAGGGCCTACACACTCCCCTTTTCGGTAGGCCAATCGACCGGCGGCAGGGCGAGGTTGTATGTTCGAATCCGGCACTTGCAGTACTCCTGGCTCGACGGCACCGTCGAAATTGTACCGGCGGAAGCGCTCGGGTTGCAGGTTTTAACCAAGAATATCTCGGGGGTCGGTGTCGGTGCTCTTCTCATGCTGTACCTGCTGTTCACGTTTTTTTTCGCCGGTTATGTGTTTGTTCTGGAGAGGAGACTGTACACCCTGTACCTGGGCCTCAGCGGTCTGTTCCTGTCTGCTTCCGTGTTCTTTACCCTCGTACTCGGAGAAGTTCTGCCTGCTGTCATGGTACTGCGTCTGTTCCCCGTGCTGCTTTCCGCTGCAATCTTCCTTGTGCTTCTGGCCTGTGGTGATTTTTTACAAACTCTGAAATGGCGCTTTTTGGTCGCGGTCAGTGCGCCCCTGGCGGCCATCGGCATTGCCGGATCGGTGATCGGCGGCATCGAGAATCTACTCCTCTGGCGATTCATCCAGGTGGGCTCCCTCGGGGTGAGCGTGTTCTTTGGGGCGATCCTTTCCGGCTTGAGCCTAAAGAAGCGGCCGGCGGAGGGAGTACCTTTGTTGTTGCTGTTTCTTGGACTGACCGCGGCAACCGTCTATCCGCTGCTGCGCCCGGCAGCGCATCGCTGGCTCTTCCAGCAGAACAGCTATTTTTTGGCTGTCCTGGCGGTCATGATCACTTGGATCATGGGTTTCGAGCGCTACAGGCAGACCCGGAGATCCGTCTCAACGACGCAGGAACTGGTAGATCGGGTAGAGGCGGATTGGGATTTAGTGGCACGACTGAAGGAGGGGAAGAGCCGGCTGGAGAGCGGGAATCTGGAGAGTATGGTTTTGGCCAACCGTCTGGTGGAAAGCGCTCAAAAACAGGCCTTTTCCATCGGACAGATCATGGGTTCGATAGAGGAGGGAGCCCGGGCGGAGAACCAGGTTATGGAAAAGGAGACACAGATCCTCGAGCTGACCACCGAGGTTGACTCGAGGATCGGAGATTTTAACGAACAAATCCGCAGGGCTCTGACCGAGTTGGAGGAGCTGCGGGAAAAATCCATCACCATCACCAAAGCGGTTTCTCAGATCATCGGTATCGCTGACAAGACCAATATGCTGTCTCTCAACGCCTCCATCGAGGCTTCCAAAGCGGGGGAATCGGGGCGAGGATTTGCCGTGGTCGCTCAGCAGATCCGAAAGTTGGCCGATGTGACCCGTACGGTTTCGGATCAAGTGAATACATTGATGCGGGAAACAAACCAGGCTGCGGCAACGAATGTGCAGATGGCTCAGGGCATGGTTCAGGGGTACAGGGAGATCATGGAGCAGAGCGAGAGGATCCGCCAAATGATCGAGGCGAATGCCGAAGCCATGGAAGAGGTCACCAGATCGCACAAGGAGATCCAGGACGGGGTGGCCGGGGTTGACCGCACCATTCGAACGATCCTCGAAGTATCCAGAGATCTACGGGAGATGACCAGCAGCCTGTCCAAGACGTTTTCCTGGTTCGAGGAAGTGCTCAAAACGGGCGGCCTTGAGGTCGAACCCGAAACTCCTTCCCAGCCCGAACGTGAAGTCTCCGGTCAGGAAGGTGAGGCACCGCAGATTGAAGGGGCCGGGGAAACCGCTGCGGCGGGCGAGAGTGCCGGTCCGGCGATTGCTGTCTCGGAGGAAGAAGAATCGGAGGAGGCGGTAGAGCTGGTAGAAGTGCTGGATGATGAGGATGAGCCTGCGGAGTTGGACGAGGTTTCTCTTGCAGAAGACGTGGAGGAGTTGGGTGTCGCCATTGATGTCCTCGAGCCGGAGGAGGAGCTGGACTCTGTCCAGACTCCGGAACCGGATCTCGTACCGCTGGAGGAGATCGAGGAGCTAGAGCCGGTGGATGATGAAATAGAAGAGCTGGAGGAGGTCCAACCGGATTAGCGCCCAGCCGGGGGCGCTGGTTTTCAGGGCGAGCCGAACAGACAGAACCACTCGGCTTGCGCGGCCATCTGATCGCCTACAAACGCCTTTCCGCTCTGTTTCAGTGTCTTGGGGCTGACCCGGAGGTTTTTGATGACCATCTTCACCTCATCCCCGGGGCGTACCTGGCGGCGAAACTTCACCTTGTCCACCGAAGCGAGGAAGAACAGGACATCTTTATCCACCCTTCCGCTTAAACGGATACCCGCCCCCCCGCACTGGGCCATGGTTTCGATCAAAATGACCCCAGGGACTACCGGATAGTCCGGAAAGTGGCCCTTAAAGAAGAAATCTTTCTCCGTGAACCTGCGGTAGCCGATGACTTCATCGTCGTCGTACTTCTCGATTCTATCCACAAACAAAAAGGGTTCCCGATGCGGAAGTAATTCTTCAATTTCAGACATGGTGATCTCCTTTTAAATAACCCCCAACTGTTTGCCCGCCTTCTTGCATATCTCCAGGACCTGATCCAATTCCTCGTCTTTATGAATGGCCATATACGAGGTGCGGATGATCGATCGGCCCGGTGGAACCGCAGGGCTGACCACAGGATTGGCGTACACTCCGTTGTCGAACAGTACCTTCCAAAAGGTGAAGGTTTTTTCGTTGTCTCCAATGATGAGTGGAATTATCGGCGTCTCCGCGACTCCTATATCGAAGCCCAGAGCCTTGAACTCCCTGACCATCGTGGTGGCAATGGTCTGCAGCCGCTTGGTGTGTTGAGGTTCCTTCTCCATGATCTCGAGGGTCGCCTTGACCGCAGCGATCATTGGAGGAGGCATGCTGGCTGTAAATATCAGCGGACGGGCGAAGTGTTTGATATAGTCGATGACTACTTCGTCTCCTGCCACAAAGCCGCCGATGGCTCCGAAGGATTTAGAGAAGGTCCCCATGACGAGGTCTGCGCAGTTCCCCAGACCGTAGTGCTCTTCGGTCCCCCGGCCGGTGGCGCCGATGACCCCAAGGGCGTGAGCCTCATCCAGGTAGATCCGGGCTTTGTACTTGTCAGCAATCCGTTTCATCTCGGGGAGATTGACAATATCTCCCTCCATGCTGAACACCCCGTCGGTTACGATCATTTTGGCCTCCTGATCGGAAAGCGAGGCCAGGGCTTTCTCGAGGGCTTCGGGATTGTTGTGCTGGTAGCGGTGGAGTTTGATGGTCCCTCCGGAAAGACCGGTGGAGAGCATGATCCCATCGACGATGGAAGCGTGGTTGTAGCGGTCGCTCAGGATGTGATCCCGTCTGCCAAGTAGGGCTGAGATCGAGCCCAAATTGGCAAGATACCCCGTAGTAAAACACAGGGTCGCCTCGCGCCCGACGAAAAGGGCCAGCTGATGCTCGAGTTCTTCGTGAAGTGCAAAGGTACCGTTGATCAAACGGGATCCGGAACAGGTGGTACCGTACTTTTCTATGGCTTTCTGGGCGGCTTCCTGTACCCGAGGATCCTGGGCCAGACCGAGGTAGTTGTTCGATCCGCACATGATCACCTCGCGGCCCCTCATCTTCACCTTGCTGCCCCAGTTCTCTTCGATTGGAATGAAGTAGGGGTAGTATCCGCTCTCTCGAGCGTCTTGGGCTCCCTTGAAACTGTAGCACTTTTCGAAAATATCCATAGCTCTCCAGGTGTTTAGAATAAATTACGAACGCTCATTATTACACTCAATCGGTGGTGTGTAAAGAGAGAAACCGCTTCGCTTCAGGGCAAACGCATTTAGGCTTGGAACAGGACTTTTTCAAG
>JAGLQP010000014.1 GCA_023136785.1 Spirochaetales bacterium | reverse complement strand
GAAGCTCACGTCTTTCAGGGCTACCGTTCCATCGTCATAGATCTTGGTCAGGTTTTTCACCTCGAACATACCTGCCCCTCTTGTTCCCCACAGGGAATATGATCGACCGCCCAGCAACTGCAAGAGCCACTGATTCGGATGTACAAAAAGAGAGGAGAACGTCTTGAGTCCTCCTCTCCACAGAATCGATGAACTATTATTTCATCAGTTCTTCAGCCGTGACTCCAGCCGCCTGGAGGACCTGACGGAAGGGATCGTAGAAAGTGTCGTCGTGAGGCTCCAGCGTATTCCACTGGTAGGCCTTAAGGAGGGCTTCTTCCCCCTCTTCGGTTTCTGCAATCTTCAGCAGGGCGGCTACGATCTTGTCCTTCATGTCCTCAGATACTGAAGGATGGAACTGCACCCCGTCGTTGGGGATTTCCGGCGATATCTGTAGCGTCGCTAACTCCTCTGCTGCATCAGGATGCTCCTTCTGCATTTCCCGCATGGGTATGCGGGTATTCAAGTCTAGGTAACAAGCCCCCGCATCCACGTCTCCACTGTACACTGCCGCTACTACTGCATCGTGGCTGCCTGCGTCCACGATCTTGATATCACGGTCCAAATTGATGCCGGCGGCCTGCAAAACTATACTGGGAATTATCCAGCCGCTGGTGGACAGGGGATCGGGTCGGGCAAAGGACTTGCCCTTGAGGTCGGTCAGATCCTTGATACCGCTGTCCACTCGGGCAATGATCTGCCCCTGGTAGAAGGCAGTACCCCGGCGAACGGATACCAGCGCCGCCTTTGCGACGCCGATGTCTGAGGCCAAGATGTAGGAGAAGGTGGCCAGGGAAGCTATGTGAGCCGTAGGTGGATCGGCTCTCAGGGCCTCGATGACCCCGGCGTATTCGGTGGCCACCAGGGTCTTGAAGTACAGACCTGTCTCGGCGTGGAGCATATCGGCTATGGTCTGAGCACCGCCGGTCACCCGTCCCATCTCTCCGGAAGGCACGAAAGCCCAGACGAGCGGATTTTCCTCCGACCCGAGAGGGACTTCTTTGGCACCGGTGGCGGATACAGCCACCAAGCCCGCAGCCAGCAACAGTGCTGCTGCAATTAGTAGAGTTTTTTTGAGCATTTTGCTCCTCCTTTGTAAAAAGAGCTTTTTATTTGTCATCAACAACGATAAGTCAGGCGCCATTTCTCGTCAAGTGAACGGAGCTTCTTTTCTGAAAGAATTCTTGGCTGCGGGCCCTGCAGCCACTAGAAATGGAGACCGATGTCGATGTCCAGCGCGAAGGGCGCGCCGTCGATCCTCTGCCCGATCAGGGGGAAGTGGCAGTACAACTGCGCGTAGACGAAATCGAGAATTCCAAAGTAGGCTCCAACTCCAGTTGAGCCCAAAAATCCCCCCCGCGTGTCCAGGGGATCTCTCCAGTATCGACTCCCGTAACCCAGGTCGAAATAGAGAATTAAGCCGGGAAGCAGATCCCGGCCACGGGTCGAATAGATCACAGGTAGATTGAAGCGCAGATCGAGGTTGTGAACGATCTTCAGCTGGGTGTCCCAGGAGTAGTCCTCGAAACCCCGAACCGCATGGGCCAGGCCTTTTCGCGGCTTCGTGCCTCCGAAGGTCTGCATCACGTAGAGGGGCATCTGCCTGCGGGCATCGGCGTAGTCGATGGAGAAGTAGCTCCCCGCGTAGATCGTGAACCAATTTTTTTCCGTCTGCGGGCGACCCTGATACAGAATCCAGAAGGTCTTGGTCGAAAAATTCAGCCGCCAGAAATCGCTGGCGCCCAGAACCGAGGGAAAGTAGGGGCTGATTTCGAAAGACGCCTCGGCGTGCGTTCCGTCGTAGGCCTTGCTGCGCCGGTCAAAGCGCAGGGCGTCGAAAGTTAGCCCCGCGAACAGAGAGCTGCCGAAGATCCCGTAGGCGTCGCTGCCGAGGTAGCTTGCCTGCCAGGCTTCATGGGCGCTTTCGATGGCTGCGATCTGGGTTTCGTCGCTTCCCCAGTAGTGCCGTCCGTCGAGGTAGCGATCGTAGCGGCCGCGATAGTAGAGAAAAGCTTCGAGGAGGTTGCGGTCCAATTCCTGATTCCAAAGGATTCCCTGGCGGATCCCCGCCTGCCACTGGAAGTTGGGGCTGTTGAGCTCGAGATTGCCGTTTGGGTCGGCGGTTTCCGCCGGATCCAACGGAGTGTTCGGCCTGTAATCAAATGCGCGAAAGGTCCCGAAGCCTTCGTAGCCGCCGCCCAGAGTTGCCTGGAGGATCGTATCCACTCCAGCGAACCACGGCGGTAGCTCGTAGCCAATGGTCACGTCGATTCCTGTGGGAATGAAATCCCACCCCCAGACAAAGTACCGGCGCACATCTGTAATTCTATAAAAGAAAAGATCCTTCTTTTCCCCGTCCTCTTCCGCCTCTACGCCCGCGGGGGAAAGCAGAGACAGACAGAGCAGGAGAATTGCGCCGATGACAACCCGTGGGGCAGTTGGGCATCGCCAACACCGATCGACCTGGATTCCGGGCATCAGTCCGAGAGAATCAGTACGGATTCAGGATAGTAGCGGACCATGTTGTTCTCCAAGCACCAGGTGATCCGCGACTGAAGCAGTTGATTCTTGGTGACAAGATCGATCTCTTCTTTCAACAGAATGAAATCGATGTCGATGCGCAGCGGACGGAGTGGAAAGAGATGGCGGGTGCTCTTCCTTGGAAGAATCTTGCCTTCTATGGTCCGGCGCACCACCTCATCTTTCGTGAAAAACGGGCGCTTGAACAGGCTGAAGGCATTCCGATGCTGCTGAAATGTATTCTCCGATTGATCGTCCGCGACGTAGATGATGCGCAGATTCCGGCGGTCCAGATCTGCTTCGAAGTCCTTCAGAGCACGAATCAGCAGGTCCAGGCTGTACCGCTCTTCCCGCATCCTCATCTCGTACACTTCCTGCTCTCTGGTGAGAATGGCGAAGCAGGAGCGATGGCGGCGGATATTCTCCACCGCACTCGAAAAATCTTCGTGGGTGGTCAGGGACAGGTTTTCCCGTTGGGCAAAAGCTTCTAGAAGCCGGGGGACGGGGCAGGCATCGAGGATCAGGGCGTCCCAGCCGAACAGGCCGATCGAGGGATCGTCGTAGTCCACCTCGTAGACCACGATATCCCTGCAGCCGAGGGCTTTCAGAGCCGTGACCCGGTGCATGCCGTCCAGGGCGATGTAGTGGCCCTGGTAGCGCGTCACGATGATGGGGTTCTTTAGGATGCCGTCATGATCGATATTAAGCTTGAGTTTCTCCGTCCATTCGGTCACAACACCTTCGTGGAGCAGGATCTCCGAAATGGGAATGATTTTTATCTTGTCGAGGACCTCTTTCATGATGATGATATAATATAACAGGCGTTTTCCCTGTTTCAAGATGACAGGCGGGGTGCTTTTTCTGTACATTTAACCTCATGGTTCTGGCAATCGCGTTGAGCGGTGGAGTGGATTCCGCTGTAGCCGCCGTGCTGTTGAACAAGAAATATCCGCGGATGGTGGGAGCCAGTCATTTGATCTGGCCGAATTCCCGCTGCTGTTCCGTCGAGGTGTTGAACCGGGCGAGGGATGTCTGCCGCAGCCTCGAGATCCCCTATATTCAGGTGGATCTGTACGAACAGTTTCGGGGCCAGGTCGTAGAGGATTTCATCCAGACCTATCTGAGAGGAAAGACCCCCAACCCCTGTGTGGTCTGCAACAAAAGCATCCGCTTCGACGCATTCTATTTTGAATTGGCGCGGACTCTCCGCCAAAAGGATATGCTCGAAGATTCTGAAGAGCTTCTCTTCTCGACAGGACACTATGCGCGAATCGTGAAGACATCGAATGGGTATTTCATAGCCAAGGGAAGGGATCCTGTCAAAGATCAATCCTACATGCTCTATCAGATCGACAAGGGGATGCTCCCCAAACTGGTGCTTCCATTGGGGGAATACCGCAAATCGGAGATTCTATCCAAGGCGGAAGAGATGGGGCTTCCCTACACGAAGGTTAAAGAGAGTCAGGACGCCTGCTTCGTGGAAGACAACTACGTGGAGTTTATCCGCGAGCAAACAGGCAGCAGCGAAATCTTTCAAACCGGCGATATTGTTGATCCAGCAGGCCGCGTGCTCGGGAAACACAGGGGTACAATCAACTACACGGTCGGCCAGCGACGGGGCCTGGGGTTGGGCAACGGTCCCTGGTACGTTGCCCGTATCGATCCCCGGGCAAACCGGATTGTCGTGGCCAGACAGGAGGATGCCGGGCGCCGTGATTTTCTGATCAGCAAAACGAACTGGTTTATCGATCCACCGGCCCGGCCGCTCCGCTGCACCGTGAAGATCCGCTATCAGATCGGTGAGATCTCCTGTACGGTGGAGCCGGAGGCCGAGGGTTTTCGAGTTGTCTTGGATCACCCGGAGATCGTTACACCGGGCCAGTCCGCCGTGTTTTACGCTGAAGGGTTGGTTCTCGGTGGTGGGGTTATAGACTGACGGTCTGGGCGCCTCAGAGACGGGCCGTATCAACGGCGTCTCTGGTAACGAGAAACCTCGTGTGATCGAGATTCAACCAGGAAGCGGGAAGCTCAGGATCCTTTTTCAATACTCTGGCGAGTGTCTCCCGCTTGTTTTGCCCGCTCACTAAAAAGAAAATCCGCCGGGCAAGTTTGAGGAACGCCGCGGTCATGGTCAAGCGGAAGCTCTGAGCTCGCGGAGCGTACACCGCTGCGGTCCAGCCCGGAAGATTGGGACTCATCGGCATTGCATCCTGAGTGGGATTCGGGGCGCCCCCTCGCATAGCCCAACCGTCTGAGAACAGTGATGCCGTGTGTCCGTCCTCTCCCATGCCTAAAACGAGAAGATCCGGATACTTGCTCTCCGCATCGAATTGCTTTTTCAGGACTTCTTCGTACTGGCGGGCTCTCCCAATCGGACTACCCAGCCCGGCCTGCCAGGAAAAGATACGTTCCTCAGCGATATCCAGCGGAGCGAGGAGAGTGCTGCGGATCATCCCTTCGTTGCTTTCTTTGCTCTCCGTGCCGGCCCAGCGTTCATCGCCGATGAACCAGTGGATCTTCCGGCACCCGTCGGGAAACGCCCCCAGCAGCTCCGCCAATTTTCGATAGCAACCCTGGGGCGTCGATCCACCGGCTAGAACGACAGCCGGTTCTTTGCCGGAAGCGCAATCATCCTCGATCGCTGCAAACAAAACTTGAGCTGCCTGATCGGACAGCTCCTGCAGATCGGCAAACACCTGTACCTTTTCCACAGCCTACCTCTCCCTCGGTCCTACCCTTAGGAAGATTGCGATGTCTTCCTACCTCATAATGAGGGGTAGGATCCACTATCGCCTATAGTTTAAAGTGATATTGCAGAGAAAATCAATGATCACTCTACCAGTGGAGAACCCTTGGCCCGGGGCGCCCG
Organism: Spirochaetales bacterium; assembly: GCA_023136785.1. GTDB lineage: Bacteria > Spirochaetota > Spirochaetia > SZUA-6 > DRHE01 > JAFGQJ01. The sequence goes on along the minus strand of JAGLQP010000014.1, from coordinate 8,654 downwards.
TCTATTTTAAAAAGAAAACCGGCTCCACGATGGAGGATGCCCGCCGGCTCTTCCTGACGGGGTGTCCGGATGGGACGGTTGTCCTGACGGGGTTCCAGGAACGGGGGCGGGGGCGAATGGCGGATCGCAGCTGGTCTGCCGAAGAGGGCAAGAATCTTCTCTTTACGGTGGTTCTCAGAGCCCCAGGTGGAGTCGGAGGACCCGGGGGGGCTCCCCAAAGGCTTCCCCTCGTTGCCGGACTGGCTCTGGCTGTTACCGTAGAACGGTTGTACAGTCTGCCGGTACAGCTGAAGTGGCCCAACGATCTTCTCGTGGAGGGGAAGAAGCTTGCGGGAATTCTCTGTGAAGCCTTGGCCGAAGGAGAAAGCTTCGGAGTCCTGATCGGCTTTGGCGTGAACTGCAATCAGATCTCCTTCCCGGAAGATCTGGAACAGAAGGCAATCTCGCTGAGCCGGATCCTCGATCGGGAAGTAGATCCACGTGTGATTCTGAAAGAGCTGTTGAAGGTGTTGAGAGCCACCCTCGACGATTCGGGGTGGAAAAGCAAGGTAGAACAGCGCCTCTTCGGGTTAGGTCGCGAGGTTTTTCTGCATACGCCCCAGGCTGCCGGATCGCTCAGGGATCAACGTGGGGTGATTCGCGGGTTGAACAGCGACGGTTCCCTGCTGTTCCAACCGGCCGGAACGCTTGAGGTGATTTCTCTGTATACGGGTGAGATCCGTTGAACGATCTCTATCCGATCCCGTAGGAAAGTACCTGCTTTCGGTTAGTGATGAATCCGGCTGTTTGGGGCAAGTAGCTCCCCCCTAGGTTGGCGAATAACAGGTACCCTCCGCGCCGCTTTCGTACCTGGAATTCGATCTGCTCAGTACGTGTTTTATAGGCCGGAGCCGAGGTCAGTTGCACTGCTGTGTCTTGTTTCACGATTCGAAACTTTTTGCCGTGCAAACGCTTCAGCATCTCCTGATGAGGTACCGCTTCGCTGTAGCGCATCCCGTTCGCGAGCTCCGCCTCGATGAGGAGTGAATCGTCCTGGGTGAAGGAATAGAGGCATATCTCCAGAGGTGCACTTTCGTACAACAGCGTATTGGGGATTAAAGGGTAATGAACCCCAATATCGAGGCGCAGCGTCGGTTCGTCACCCTCGAAGTAGTGGTCCAGGACGACCCGGATCAGCTGCGATTCTTCCCCGATTCGAGCGCTGAGAGTCGAGCGCAGGCCGGTTTGTCCGCCCCTCTCGAAGGAAAAAGCGCTCTCTGTCCGCAGATCCACCCTTTTTGCTCCCACGGTGAGAAAAGACTGCGAGGGTTTACCCGCTAAAACCCCTGTTCCCCCTTTGACCAGGTTCGAGAACCGTCCTTCCACGAAAGTAGCCTGGACAGCCGCGCTGATCAGGGCTACTGAACCTGCCATGCTTACATTGGTGATCTCCAGTTCATCTCTAACTGCTTCAACCGTCGCCTTGTTGCCTTTGAGCCCGTTGTCTGGATTTGCTCCGGCCAGCGATTCCAGGATGATGCACAACTGCTTGTTCGTTTTTCGCTTTTTTTTCCGCAGGTTCTCGACCTGGGCCCAGACGGCCTGTTCGTCAGGCCCGCCGTGAGGTTCTACAAAATTCAGGAGATACGTTGGATCAACCGGGGTAGTCAATGGTTTTCGCTTTTTCTCGTGAAAGGAGAGAAAATCGACCTTGCGATGCCTGGTCAACAACTCGATCAAGGGACCGAGCATTCCTGCTCCCGAATCGAACACGACGAACAGGTTGTTGATTTTCCCCAACGAGATCGCTTCGGACATCTCATCGACGGATCTCACCACAACAACCGGCTGCAGCAGAACTTTGGACCTGGATCCTGCGATCGTGTAGGCTGGGTTGGCAAACGGTTCAAAGTACGTTTTCCTTCTGCCGGCGGAGCGGGGCTTGAGACGGAAGAGGGAAATGGGGACACCGATGACTCGAAATCCCTGACGGCTGTACACCGAAGCCGCCGCCTCGGCGAGTAGATCGGGATACGCCGGTAGGATGAAGTCAGGGTCCATATCGAACAGCTTGTTCAAACCGGGAAACCAGGGATTCTTGTAGCACCAGAGCAGCTCCCGCTCCAATTCCTCCGGCAGCATCAGAGGATGAGGAGATCCGGTAAAACCGCCCGGTACGATTCTGTCCTGCCGGTGTTTGATCCGCCTCTTGATTTCTCCGAGCAGATCCGTCATGTTTCGGCTCTGTTTCTCCAACACTGGTTTCACTGCGAAATTCCAGTGCAAGGGAAGCGGAAACCTGGTTTCCAATTTTCCAACGTCTTCGAGCAGGCGATCGGCCCGCCGGCAGAATTCGTCGCGGGGGCAATCCCCGAACCTGAAGCCAAGGTACAGATGTAAGGTTTGACCGTTGCTCACTCCCTCTTTTTAACAAATCCCACGGCAAAGTCAAGTGAGCTGATCCCGGAGACGGATAGTTAAACAAAAAAAATGCATTTTTTAGTTGATGATTGGGAGAAGAATTTGTATCTTTCACACAGGTAAATTTCTAGTTTCATTCACAATCAACTAAACTAAGTGTTAAAGGAAGGGTTAAAGAGATGGCGAAACAGTTACAGTTTGACGAGTCCGCCAGGCGGACACTGTTGGTAGGTGTCGACAAGATGTCTTCGGCAGTCAAAGTAACCCTGGGACCGAAGGGGAGAAATGTCGTTCTGGACAAGAAGTTTGGCGCTCCTACAGTTACCAACGATGGGGTTACCATCGCTAAGGAGATCGAACTCGAAGATCCCTTTGAGAACATGGGTGCCCAGCTGCTCAAAGAAGTAGCAACCAAGACCAACGATATCGCCGGTGACGGTACTACAACGGCGACGGTATTGGCGTATTCGATGATCAAGGAGGGTTTGAAATCGGTGGCTGCCGGCATCAACCCGATGGAGATCAAGCGAGGCATCACCAACGCCGTCGAGGTGGCCGTTGCTGACCTCAAGAAGAACGCCAAAGAAATCAAGGAAAAGGAAGAGATTGCCCAGGTTGCTGCAATTTCTGCCAACAACGACATGGAAATCGGTAATCTGATCGCCGATGCCATGGAGAAGGTGGGCAAAGACGGCGTTATCACCGTTGAAGAGTCCAAGTCCATGGAGACACATCTCGAGGTAGTGGAAGGCATGCAGTTTGATCGCGGCTACCTGTCCCCCTACTTTGTGACCAACCGGGAAAACATGACCACGGTGCTCGAGGATCCCTACATCCTGATTCATGACAAGAAGATCTCCAGCATGAAGGACATGCTTCCTGTCCTGGAAAAGATCGCCCAGGCGGGGAAACCGATGCTGCTGATAGCCGAGGATGTGGAGGGGGAAGCTCTTGCTACCCTGGTAGTGAACAACCTGCGGGGCACTCTGAATACCTGCGCCGTGAAAGCGCCCGGATTCGGCGATCGCCGCAAAGCGATGCTCGAGGATATCTCCGTCCTGACCGGCGGCCAGGTCGTCTCCGAAGAGCTCGGTCTCAAACTCGAGAATACCGAAATGAGCCAGCTCGGACGGGCCAAGTCCGTTAAGATAGACAAAGAGAACACCACCATTATCCAAGGTGCCGGTAAGCACAAGGACATCAAAGAACGCATCGGCCAGATCAAGGTCCAGATCGATGATACAACCTCGGACTACGATCGTGAAAAGCTGCAGGAGCGGCTGGCCAAGCTGGCAGGTGGTGTGGCCGTTATCAACGTCGGCGCCGCGACCGAGGTCGAGCTCAAAGAGAAGAAGCACCGGGTCGAGGACGCCCTGTCCGCCACCCGGGCTGCCATCGAAGAGGGAATCATCGCCGGTGGCGGCGTGACCCTGGTTCAGTCCGTGAAGGCTCTCAACGCCTTTGACCTCAAGTCCCTCACCCAGGATGAGCAGGTTGGCCACCGCATCGTAAAGCGTGCCCTCGAAGAGCCGATGCGCCAGATCGCAGAAAACGCCGGTCTGGACGGAGCGGTCGTGGTCGAGCGTGCTAAGAAAGAGAAGAAGGGTTCCGGTTTTGACGCCGCCAAGATGGATTGGTCCGACATGTTCCAGCGCGGGATCATCGATCCCGCCAAGGTGACCCGCTCGGCCCTGCAGAACGCCGCCTCCATCGCGGGTCTGCTGCTGACCACCGAGGCCATTATCACCGATCTTCCCGAGAAGGAAGCCCCGGCTCCGGCCATGCCTCCGGGAGGAGGAATGCCTCCGTACTAAGACAGGCGAGGTTGGTTTCCTGCGAAGCCGGTGAGCGGTCGGTTCCACCGATCGATCCCTTAGACGAGTGAGAAGATTATACGAGCCCCCGGGAATCCCTCGGGGGCTCTTTTCTTTACTTAGCCCGACAATCTCCCCCTCCCACTGTTCCGGGCTCCAGGTAGCCCAAATGGGTAGCCGGAACCGGCATTTCTCGAAAAACTCGAGAGAGTCTCGAATCAGTGTATTGATTTCACTTCGTGTCATCGTTGATACTCCTCACCCGGTCTTCGGTATTGATATGTCCTGGAAGAGCATGTAGCAGTTGCCGTCGGGATCGTAGAAGGTGGGCACTTCCTGTGTTTTTTGCTTCCGGACGGGGGGAGGTTCGCTTTTCCGCGCTAAAAACCCGGCTGGCTCCAATCACGCCCCGCACCCTGTCGGAGGAATTAAAAAAATTGACCGAAGCGAGCTACGGAGCCTGTTCGACAACCGGCAGTAGACCTACGATTTGCTGACTTGTCCCCGCGAAGGGGGCAGTAATATACTGTGACCCGGCAATCATGTCACCGACCAATCTGTCTTTCCTCAAGCCTCCGGCAGTGAGAAAGGCAGACTTGGGGGATTTCCTGCTTTCGAGCCGGGGAGTTCACGGGAACAAGGAGGGCGGAATGAAGGAAACGATCCCTCAGCACTTGGAAACCTACGGCTATCGCGGCAGGGTGGTGTCGATCCGCCATCTTCGTGCTCTGCAGGAAGAGATCCAAGACAGACACCGGCGAGGTCTCCTGGATGAAGATTTATTTCAGGCGTATATCGTCAGGTTTGACTACCAGCCGCCGCGGAACATACCGAATGCCCGATCTCTTATCGTCGTTGCCTACGCGGATCCTCCGGTCCGGTTTACCTTCGGCTGGAAAGGAAAAAGTGTGCAACTGACCGTACCGCCCACCTACCTGAAGGCCGACGCCAAGGACGCGGAGGTGGGGCGGGTTCTGAAGGAGCTGTTGGCAGCGCAAGGTTATCGCCTATCCCAGGTCGTGGTGCCCGAGAAGCTGTTGGCGGTGCGCAGCGGGCTGGCAAGGTATGGGAAGAACAACATTACCTACGTGGAGGGGCTGGGCAGTTTTCATCGCCTGGTCGTGTTCTGTTCTGATTATCCCTGCGACGAGGAGCATTGGATCGAGGCAAGGATGTTGGAGCGCTGCGAGCAGTGTCAGGCCTGCCAACGGAGCTGCCCGTCGGGAGCAATTGCGGCTGACAGGTTCCTGCTGCGGGCGGAACGATGCCTCACCTTTTGGAACGAGAAGCCGGGGCGGATTGCCTTTCCGGACTGGGTGGAGGGTTCCTGGCACAACTGCCTGGTGGGATGCCTGCACTGTCAACGGGCGTGTCCTGAGAATAGGCAGCTGCAGGAGTGGCACGAGGAGGGGGCCGAGTTTTCCGGCCAGGAGACGGAGCTGATACTTGCGGGAGGAGCTACGACTGAATTCTCTCCGGCTTTGATGGAGAAGCTGGAGCGCTGGGACCTGCTTGAGTTGATAGACATGCTGCCGCGCAACCTTCAAGCATGCCTTGAAAACAGCTCCCAATAGTAGCATCCGCGGCTACCAGGGACGTTAATGTGAACCCCTTTCCCCTCTGCCCGAGCGCACCGGCGAATCCCCGATGCACATTTATGGACCAAAGGTCCACAATATGGACTACAGGGAGGGTACTATATACCATATAAAGGCGGAGTCTTGTCAAAGAGTTGACGAGCAAAAAACCCCGTGGTATAAAAAGTGAAATGACATTCCACGATTCGGTCCACGGTCCGCAGAGCTCGTTGAAGAGCATTGAACTGCAGCCGAAAAGCCGGTGGAGAAAACACTGTGGCGATATACACGGAAGAAGTAGCAGATTATATCTGGCGAAACGGCGAGATCATCCCCTGGGCCGAGGCCACCATCCACGTTAACGCCGTGGGCCACGCCTCAGTGGCGGGCATCTTCGAGGGCATCAAGGCCTACTGGAACGAGGAACAGGAGGAGTTGTACGTATTCCGTCTGGAGGAACATCTCGAGCGTTTCCTCGACTCCATCAGGATGGTCCGCTACGGATTCGAGTACACCCGGCAGGATTTAGGCGGGGCGGTACTCGAGCTGCTCAAGGCCAACGAGTACCGTAGAGACGTGTACATCCGCCCGTACATCTTCCAGAAGGGTCTGGTGCGGGAGCTGCTCCAGGCCCAGCCGGGAAAAGCCACGGAACTGATCATCGATTCCTGGCCCTTCTCCTCCTACCGCGACACGAACAAGGCTTTGCAGGTCTGTGTCAGCTCCTGGACCCGTATCTCCGACAATGTCATGCCCCCCCGATTGAAGTGCTTCTCCAACTACCACAACGGCCGGCTGGCAGCCATGGACGCGGTCGTGGCCGGGTACGACTGGCCGATCATGCTCGATGACCGGGGTAAGGTGACCGAAGGACCGGGAGCCTGCCTGCTCCTGGTACGAAAGGGCAGGGTGATCGCCCCGCCGGTGACCAGTGCCATCCTGGAGAGTGTCACCCGGGAGACGATCTTCACCCTGCTCGAAGAGGTGCTCAAGATTCCCTTCGAGCAGCGGGAGGTGGACCGGACCGAGCTATACGTGGCCGACGAGATCTTTTTTGTAGGCACCGGCTGGGAGATCATGCCGGTGGCTTCGGTGGACAGGCTGCCCGTGGGCAGCGGCAAGACAGGCCCCATCACGCTGGGTATCGTCGAGGCCTACCGCAAGGTGGTAACCGGCCAGGACGAAAGGCACCCGGAGTGGAGAACCCCTGTCTGGGAGTCGGAACGGTGAGATTCGACACGGAGTTTCAGGCACCGGATCTGCAACCTCTGCTCCAGCCGGCCTCCATCGCCGTGGTCGGGGCTTCAGAGAACCCGGGGCCGGGATTGCAGGTCTTGGAGAATCTGGAGCAACTCGGCTACCGGGGAGAGATCTACCCTGTAAATCCCCGCTATCGACAGGTACTGGGAATGCTCTGCTTCCCCTCGCTGGCGGCGGTCCGCGAAGCGGGGCATACGGTAGATCTGGTGGCGATCCTCCTGAACCGCAACCTGGTGCTGCCCATCCTGGAAGAGGCTGCGGCGATCGGTGCCCGGGCGGCCTGGGCCTTTGCCAACGGTTTTGCCGAGGCCGGTGAGGAGGGCAGGGATTTGCAGAAACGGATCACCGATCTGTGTAAAGAGCATGACATCCTGTTCTGCGGTCCCAACTGCGTGGGGCTCCTCAATTACAACGGTAAAGCCGGGAGCTACAGCGCCCCGGCACCCCGGGAAATCCTGACCGGCGACATCGGCATGGTGGCCCAGAGCGGTTACGTTTGCATCCAGGTGGCCAATGCCAATCGGGGCTTGCGCTTCAGCATGATCTGCTCCGCCGGCAACGAGGCGGTGGTCGACGCTACGGATTACATCGGCTACATGCTCGAAGATCCGGGGACTCGTGTGATTATGGCTTTCATCGAGCAGTTCCGGCGCCCGGCGCGTCTTCCCGCCCTGGCCCGCCGGGCGAGGGAGCTGAACAAGCCGATCGTGCTCATCAAGGTAGGCCGATCCGAGATGGCCCAGCGGGCCACCGCCGCGCATACCGGCGCCCTGGCCGGTTCGGACGATGTCCAGGACGCCCTGTTCAAACAGCTGGGGCTGATCCGCGTTGAGGACCTCGACGAGATGTTCGAGACCGCCGAGCTGTTCTCCAAGCTGGGCGGAAGGCTGCCCAAGGGAAACGGCGTGTTCGCCGTTACGCTGTCGGGAGGTGTGATCAGCCTGCTCGGCGATCTGGGGGAGACGCTGAACCTTCGCTATCCCGAATGGTCGGAGGCCGGCCGTGCCCGGGTTCAGGAATACCTGCCTCCCTATGCCGGAGTGGAGAATCCCTTGGATGCCTGGGGATTCGGCAAGGTCGAAGAAGCCTACCTGCCCTGTCTGACAGCCGCGGCCGAAGAGGAGGAGGCGGATCTGATCCTGGTTTCCCAGGACGTGCCCGGAGGAATGGCGCCCCGCCAGGTCGACCAGTACGCCGCCGTGGCTGAAGCTGCAGCTTCTGTGTACGAGCAGACGGACAAGCCCGTGGTGTTTCTCTCCAATCCTTCCGGAGGATTCGACGGAAAGATCCGGGGCATTCTCGATAAAGCCGGAGTTCCGCTGCTTCAGGGAAGCAAAGAGGGACTCCGGGCCATCAATCATGCCATCGCCTACAGTGGATTCTTGGGTAGCGACCCTATCTCCGCTCCCACTGCCGGTCTTTCGCCCGCAGCGGGCAAGGTCCGGCCGCTCTTCGACCGAGCCCGGGGAGCTCTGACCGAGTTCGAGAGCAAACAGGTGCTGACCGCCTACGGGGTGACCTGTACCCAGGAGGTGCTCTGTATCTCCGCCGAGGAGGCGGTGGCAGCGGCCGAGCGGATCGGCGCACCCGTGGCCCTCAAGGT
>JAGLQP010000139.1 GCA_023136785.1 Spirochaetales bacterium | reverse complement strand
CCGTGATACTGGATTAAGGTGCGAAGCTTGTATTCTTCGAGATCTCTCTCGTAGTTCAGGAAGGGAAGCCCGACCACGGCAAAGATACCGCTCACTTCGGCACCCGCGCCTGAGAACAGATCCGCTGCAGCCTTGATCGTTCCTCCCGTTGCGATCAGATCATCCACCAGGAGGATCTTCTGATCCGGGTTCACATCCGCCTTGTGGACTTCGATCTCATCCTCCCCATACTCCAAGGCAAAACTGGCTCGGTAGGTCGCTCCCGGCAGCTTTCCCTTCTTACGCACCAGGATCAGGGGGAGCTGAAGACTGAGGGCGACCGGGGCGGCAAACAGAAACCCTCTCGCCTCTACCCCGGCGACGGCGTTTGCCTTCAAGTCGCGACAGAAGGACTCGGCTTGATCGAGACAGTACTTGAAGGCTGAGGGCGCGGTAAGGATGCTGGTGATATCGTAGAAGAGGATCCCCGGTCTGGGGAAATCCGGTACCTTGCGGATCGCCCCGTCCAGGTCATATTCACCGCCCACGGGCCTGATCCTCCAGCTGCCGGGTCAGAGCTGCAACCCAGCCCCTCAGGACCGTAGGATCGGGCTGATGGGCCCTCAGGTTCAGAAAGCTATGATCGGACAGGACCAGCTCACAGTCCTTCAGAGCCTGGCGGAAAGCCTGAACCGTGGGCTCGCTGTCCACGGAAAACACTCCCCCGACCCGTCCGGCCAGGGTTATTCCCCCGAGTGCTCGCAGAATCTCGGAAAAATCCGGATGGATCGGCTTCCCTCCGTCAGGCAGGGATCCAAGCAGGAAGAGGTCTGCAGCGGTCAAGTCAGGTATAGTGGACTGATCAGCAGCTTTCACCTCCACCTCGTAACTGTCTCTGTCGAAGCACTCTTCGAGGCGATGAACCAGCTGCTGCATCTGATCCTCCGCTGGGGCGTAAATGATGACTGCCCGATACATACTCGGCCTCCTCCCCTTTTCTAACGCATCCTATTATGGATACTCTTCACCGGTCAATACTAAGGACGACCGGAGGACCGGCGGTTGCTAGGGATAGAGTCTGCGCAATCCCTGGACACGGGCGCAGGCGTTGAGGCTGAGCTCGGATCGCTGACCCTTTCGGAGCATATGATAGCCGAGGCCGGCCACCATGGCTGCATTATCGGTACATAGTCTGAGGGAGGGAAAATTCACCTCTAGATCCGGTTGCCCGCTCAACTGCTTTCGCAGGTAGCTGTTGGCGGCCACTCCACCCCCGACGACGATCCTGTTTAGACCGGTATGACCGGCGGCCTTGACGGTTCGATCTACCAGGATATCGATTGCGGTGCCTTGGAAGGAAGCGGCGATATTCTCCTTGCTCTTCTCGAAGTCTCTGTTCCAGAATTGGTCGAGTTGATTGACCACGGCTGTTTTCAATCCGGAGTAGGAAAGATCGAAGGGGTGATGCCCTTTGTGAAGGGACGGCCAGGGAAAGCGAAAAGCCTGCGGGGATCCGTTTTGGGAGAGCCTGTCGATGGCCGCTCCTCCGGGAAATCCCATGTCGTAGTGTTTTGCTACCTTATCGAAGGCCTCTCCACAGGCATCGTCGATCGTGGTCCCCAACACCCGCATCGTATCGAAGTCCTCAACCCTGGCAATCACGGTGTGCCCGCCGGATACGAGCAGTCCGATGTAGGGATAGGAAATGTCTGTCTCCAAATGGGGGGCGTAGAGATGGGCGAGGATGTGGTCGACGCCGACCAGCGGTTTCTCGAGGGCGAAGGCCAGCCCTTTTGTAAAGGATAGACCCACCAGCAGAGATCCGATCAAACCCGGTTGATAGGTAACAGCCAGCCCGTCCACCTCCGTGGCCTTCATTTTCGCTTCTTCCAGAACCTGTTCCACTACACGAGAGATGGTTTCGATATGCCGGCGGGAAGCAATTTCCGGAACCACTCCGTAGAAGGGCCGGTGGTCTTCGATCTGAGAGGCGACGACCTCGCTGAGAATTCTCGTTCCGTTTTCGACCACAGAAGCGGCACACTCGTCGCAGGAGGTTTCCACGCCTAGAACAATCATGAATCCTCTCGCATCTCCTCGAGCAGAGCCGAGACGGAAACCAGTTCCACTCCCGCCCTTTCCAACTCACCCAGCATCTGTTCGATTACATCAACGATCTGGGGGTTGTAGATGTGGCCTATCAGGACAGCGTGCCCCTTTTCCCGGGCCACCTGTATCCCGCTCTCCAGGGCCTTTTGAATCGCCTCGGCCTCCGGCTCGTTGTCCAGAAAAATATCCCTCTCCAAAAAGGGGACACCGTGCAGGTTCGCCGCCCCGGCGCCGACCGATTCTGTTGTGGTGCGGCTGTCCAGGTAGAAACGCCGGCTTGATCGAAGATACTCCATGACCACGTTCATGACCCGTTCGTCCGCCGTAGCCCGGGATCCCATGTGGTTGTTCATGCCCACCGCCTGGGGAACTTGAGAAAAACTGTTCTCCAGCAATCGGCGTATTTCTTCATCGCTCTGGATCGTGAGGATCGCGCCAGGGCCGGGGTCTTTTCCATTCACCGCTTCCATGGGCAGATGCAGGAGAAGCTCTTTCCCCGCCTCCACGACTCGCCGGGCCGATTCGCTGCTGTGGGGTAAGTTGGGAAGTACGGACAGGGATATCGGACCCGGAAAGGTCAGAAACGATTGGAGCTGCTCGAGGTTGTAGCCCACATCGTCAATGACAACGGCGACTCGAACCCTGGGGACCGGCCGTTCCCGCCGCCGGGTCCCTGCAGCCTCCGCCTCCGGAGGCTGTTTCAGAGGGGGCGCACCTTCCTCGGCCTGTTGGGGGACCGATTCGCGGGGCTGTACCACTTCGGGAAGCTGCGTCCCCCGGTTCGGCGGCAGCAGAATAATGATTGCCACCAGACATGCGGCAATAACCGCGAGGAGCAGGATCGCCCGTCGCGAACGAGACTTGTTGTTCCTGGATTGGTTCTTGCGCCCCGTGGACATGGGCCTATTGTATCTCTGGGTTTGTCTTGGTCAAGACTTAAGGCAGGTATGGGATCAGGTATATACGAATTCCCGCAACTCTTGGGCACTTTCCTTCAATTTCTTCAATGCGCGAATCTCGATCTGGCGCACGGTCTCAGGAGAGATACCCATCTCGTCTCCTATTTTCTTCAGCGTATACTTCTTCCCCCCATAGAAGGCGAACCTGTAAAGCAGGATCTGTTTCTCCTTTTCAAGTAAGGTCTCGAGAAACTTCAATGTCCGCTCCCGCAGGTTTTCCCGCAGCAGATCTTTTTCAGGTATATAGGAGGTGTCTTCGATAATGTCCTGGAGGGTCCCGCTGTCCTCTTGAGTCGGCCCGTCCAGAGAGACCACGGCGTTGGAGAGCTGTACGATCGTTTCCACTTCCCGTAGTTTCAAACCCAGCTCTTCGGCGATTTCTTCGATAGTTGGCGCTCTTTTCAATTCTTGGGACAGCGAATTATAGGCCTTGTTGATCTTCCGCAGCTTCTCCTCTTTTCTGTGGGGAAGACGGATGGTTCGCCGTTTGTTCGACAGGGCGCGTACGATCGCCTGTTTTATCCACCAGGAAGCGTAGGTGCTGAACCTGACACGTTTGCGGAAATCGTACTTTGAGGCTGCTTTGATCAATCCCAGATTCCCCTCCTGGATAAGATCGAGAAGGGCAACATCACGGGTCATATATTTTTTTGCGATTCGTACGACCAGTCGAAGGTTCGCTTCGATCAGGGTCTGCCGGGCAGCATCATCACCGCCGAGTATCCGCCGTGACAGGGCAAGCTCTTCCTCGAAGTTCAGCAGTCGGCTCTTCTTAATCTGAGAGAAATAGGCCCGCAGTGCATCTTCTTTACTCTCTATACTGTCCGCCTTCATCACAGATTCCTGACTAAATTAGTGCAAGAAGCGTGCCAACTATTATCTGTGGATAACAGCCTATAAGTAATTGCTATATAGATAGTTATCTTTCTATCTGGTCCGGGTTCAAAGAAACGTTCCCTTTTTTGTATACTTTTTTATACTATTAGGCAACCCGAGGTTCTACAAAAGTATTCATTTCCCGATATGGGGATTCCGGTGAATCAGTCGGCAGGGTTCAGCTGCCTGTAGATCATATCCGAAATCCCAAAACTGCCGCTCTCGGCCATACTGCTTGCGTATTCGTCGTACAGCATGTCTTCGAAAAACTCTTCCGCCATGCCCCCGTCCAGCAGCCCGGTTTTGGCCACTGATTTACGCATGACGTTGAGCATCTGTTTGATGAAAATAGCCTCGAACTCCCGGGACACCTTGTACAGTTTGCTCGTTTTATCTATTGTCCCGTTCTGTTTCGAGGCTCCCGGTGCTCCAATACGGGGCAGGTTATTGTTGGGAAGATAGGGCTGATAGGGGATATTCGCGATTTCCATCTGTCCGTCCTTAATTCACGATTAACGTACCGTACAGGGATCCAGCCCTGTCGATCGCCTTGATGATATAGATGATCACCTCTGTTTCCAAACCGATGCTTCTGAGCGTTTCCACCAGAGTCTCGACGGACGTGGTCTCCTCGAAGACAAAGCTCCGCCCAGCCTCCTCTTCATCCCACAAACCTCCCGTGGGGCGACGATAAGGACTCACGCTGACCGAAATATCTTTGTAGGAAACGGCGACCTGACCGATCCGTACCCGCTCGCCAAATATGATCACCCCGGAGCTGGAATCGATTACCACTCTGTTCGAAGGTTCGGGGGTGACTTCGATCGATTCCAACTGGGCTATGAACGCCACCGGATCCCCACGCAACTGGGGGGGGATGGTCAGCTCGACCATAGCCGCATCCACGGCCCGGAGCTCGATATCCGGGTACTCCTGGCGTATCGCCGCAGACACGGTGTTGGCGGTCACGAAATCCGGATTGCGTAAAATCAACGAGAGTGTATCGTTGCTGAGGAATTCCGAAATCACGTCCTGCTCGATGATTGCACCTCTGGGGATGGTTCCTACCGTTTGTCGGCTGGTCCCGGAAGGGGACTGGACGGAGAAAATTTGTCCCTGAGCGAGAGCATAGACATTTCCATTGGCGGCCTTCAGCGGCGTCTGAAGAAGCACACCCCCCTCCAGACTGCGGGCATCCCCGATACTCGAAACGAGGATGTCTACTGCTTCCCCTGAACGTACGAAAGCGGGAACCGCACAGCTCACGGTAACCACCGCACAGTTCCTGCTGCGCACATCCGCGGCATCGATACGAAAGCCGAAGTTCGATACCAGATTGGCTATCGCCGCCTTCAGCAGCTCGGAGTTCTGGGAGTCTCCTCTTCCGGCCAGACCGGTTACCAGCCCGATACCCACGAGCTGATTCTCCCTGATACCTTTCAAGTCGGCGATATCCTTGATGCGTACTGTCGGAATGGCAAAACCTAAAAAGCTCAGGAACATAAAGAAGACAACAAACGATACTTTAGTAGCTTTCAACTGACACCTCCCCGGCTGCGGTTATCCGCCCCTGAAAGCGCTTTCCGGTCAGATCGGCACGAACGTCGATGAGGTCTCCAAAGCTTCCAGAGCGGAAGGCTCTGCCGGAAAGGCTGATCTGAAGCCCGGGGCGAACAAAGGTGATGGTAATCCGGTCCCCAGCCCTTACCGCCAGGAATCGTTGCAGTCGCTCCCTCTCGATACGCTCCCCTTGTCTGACCGGTGCGGTGGTCCTGTACTGACCGAGGGTATCCTGTTCCGTGAGAAAGGAAGACCTAAGCAGCGAAATATCTTCTTCGTTGAAAGTCAATACCTCTTCACTCAAGCTTT
>JAGLQP010000138.1 GCA_023136785.1 Spirochaetales bacterium | reverse complement strand
ACAGGAAGGTGAAGAGGTGATTATCAACAAGGCCGGCAAACCTGTTGCTCTGCTAACGGCGTACAAAAAACATAAGGTGCCGCGGAAACCCGGGGCATTGAGCTGTGCCCGTGGCAACGTCCGCCTCAAAAACGGAGCTATCCTAGGTTCAGGATAGCCCCGCAGTGTTTCTCCGTGCGAAAGGATCTACTACTTCGGTGGAATGACCAGCTTCCAACCCGGGTGGATCAGGTCGGGGTGCTGGATGAGCTTGCGGTTGCGCCTCCAGATCTTCGGCCACATGTAGGGATTCGAATAGATGTAGTTGTACTCGGCGATCCGCCACAGACAGTCGCGGCGATCCGGAATTAGGCGTACCACGTAGATCGGATAGTCCGGATTCACGGCCTGAACTTTGTAGACCTCGATCAGTTTTCTGGATTCATTGAAGTACTCTTCGGCCAGACTGTAATTGCCGTCATTCCATTCAACCACACCCTGTTTCCACAGCTCCTTGGCCTGCGCGAGCAGATTCTCTTCCACCGCATCCCCGAGTACTGCAACGAAGGCTCCTTCGGGGATCAAGACCCGCTCCGCCGGTAGGCGGAGGTCGGGAGGACTCAACAAGGACTGGTCGTCGTCCTCGTCAACGGTTTCCTCGATGAACTCCTCGCCGGACCAGTCCTCCGGTATAATCAGAGTTCCGTCGTCGGTGACCACGGTCAAATCCGAAGCCTCCTCCAGATCCTTCATCACGTCCATCATCAGAGCTTGGGCCTTCTTCTTCTGCTCTTCACTCGAGCTCTTGGCCAGCCGAATTAGGGCAAGTGCCTCTTCCCGAGCCTTACCCAGGAGCTCTTCACTTTCAAAGAGTTGATACTTCTGGTAGGCTTCGATTCCCTCGAGATACAATCCATTAGCCCTCTGGAACTTCAAAGGTGCACGTACATGGGCGTCGAGCTCCTCCGCCTCCTTCAGGTACTGATTGATATCCCGCCTCAGTATATCAATCCAGCGCTGGCGTTCCCGCAGTCGCTCCAGGAGGTTGGACATATCCGCGAGGGTTGTATACGCCTGCTCTCTAGCTTCTACCAGTTTTCCATCAGAAAACAGCTTCTGCGTCTCCGGTACTCCCGCAACCGCAGCGTTGTATTCGGATGGGAGGAACTTGTCTGCGCTAATTGCCAGAAGCTGTTTGTTCAAACGTTCGGCCCGTTCCGCCAGCTCCAGGGCAGCCTTGGCGACGGAGTTGTCGAAGGCCGTGTTGGCTCTCTCGATTGTGCGAGCAAGATGCTTACGAGCCGTAGTCGGATCGGACCTCCGGGCAAGAAGCGCTGCATTCAAGGCATCTTCCGCCTGTTTCAAGGTTGTGGGATCGTAGTAGTCCGCATCCGCTTCCCGAGCCCGGGCGATTGCGTTGCGAGCCTGTCGTATCTCTCCGTCTGTGACAGGAGCTGGTTTTTCCTCAGGCTTTACCTCAGGCTTTACCTCAGGCTTTTCCTCGGGCTTCTCCTCTGGAGCTTTCACTACTTCTGGAGTTTCCTCCGGTGTTTCCTCAACCACGGGTTCTACCGTCTCCTCAGGAGTTGTTTTACAGTTCACGAGAAAGGCAACCACTCCAACGATCATCAGCAAGACCAATAATTTCTTTGCCATCTTTTCCCCCTCATGCGGAAGGCTTCAACTTTGTCGTTGCTACAAAATATAGTAGCACTCCCCCTCTACCCCGTCAAGTTAAGTATTGAAAGCGTATCGGGTGAACAAGGGTGTTTGTTCCTGTTATGATCGCTCTATGAGTGCAAAAGTTCCGTCCCTCGTCTTTGCCGATGAAACGGGCAATATCATCGATTTTCCCGAGATGGAGATGGTCGGCGCGAGTGCCGGCCGATTTGAACGTCTTTCACCGGGAGACTGGATACCTCTTCCGGCCGGCAGCGAGCTGTTTCAACTACCGGGGCGTCTGCCTGTGGGCTACGACCCCAACACAGTCGGAATACGAACTCTCGACCAGGACCCCTACACCGGCAGCCCTCATATCAAAGCAGTAGCTGCTTTCGTCGCTCCAGCCCACACCCAGATCTTTTCCGCAGCCTACCAGAGGTCACCGGGAGCCGCGATTCTTCCACTGTTCGCCTATACCGCCGTGGGCTGGCTCGATAACGGGTTCGTTGTGGCTGTTCTGCGCATCGACAGCGATCCCCGCCAGGACAGCGATAGATTTGATCCGGCCCGGGTCGAAGCCAACGCTCGCCGACAGATGCGGGCTCAGAGGGGTAACCGTCTCGTACAACATCTGGGCAACTGCGCCCTGGGCTCCGGCTGCCCTGCTGCGAAGAATTACTTCCTCGAGCGATGGGAAGCACCGTTACCCACCTCCCCTGCGTGCAATGCACGCTGTCTCGGCTGCATCAGCCTTCAGGAGCAGAGCGATATTTGCGCTACTCAGGAGCGGATCCGTTTTGTCCCCACCGCAGAGGAGATCGCCGGTGTGGCCGTTCCCCATCTGCGGAGTGCCCCTCGGGCTGTGGTCAGCTTCGGTCAGGGCTGCGAAGGAGAACCCCTGCTTCAGGCCGAGACGATCGCCCGATCGATCCATATGATTCGCGCCGCCACCAACCGGGGCACGATCAATATGAACACCAACGCCAGCCTCCCCGAACGTATCGGGTTGCTTCGAGAATCCGGTTTGGACAGCATCCGGGTCAGCCTCAATTCCTGCCGTCCGCAGTACTATCAGCGCTATTACACACCTCAAGGCTACAACTTCGATGCGGTCAAAGCCTCGGTTCGGGTCATGAAGAGCTTGGGAGGGTTCGTCAGCTTAAACTACTTCATACTTCCCGGATTCACGGATGAACGTCCCGAATTGGAAGCGCTGAGCGAATTGATCGATCAGACAGGGATCGATCTCATCCAGATGCGAAACTTGAACATCGATCCGGAGTGGTACTTGGAGCGTATTCGTTTCGAACCTGATGGAGCAGTGCTGGGTCTTCCCCGAGTGCTGGAGATTCTGGGGAGTCGGTTTCCCGACCTCCGTTTCGGCTATTTCAACCCCTGCTTGGATCTCAGAGCCTGAACCCTGCCGGGCGCCCCTGGCCGGGCGCCCCTGGCCGCGTTCCGCCGAAACGGGCCCCCTACTTGGTCCCGGCCAGGATGAGGGTTTCTACGATAGACAGGTTGTACGGAGAGGTGCCTTGCCGCATGGCATAGTGGAGCGGAGTTTTAGTCAGACCGTTTCGCGCATTTACCTGTGCCCCTGCGGCCAGAAGAACTTCCACCACACGTTTATCCGCGACCGATAGATGAAGCGGAGTGTTTCCGAGGGCGTTTTTTGCATTCACATCGGCCCCGCTTTCCAGAAGAAGCCGTACCATATCGGGGTAGCCCAGGGAAAGGTGAAGGGCCGTGTTGCCGAAATGGTCCGTCTTGTTCGGATCGGCTCCCTGCTCGATGAGCAGTGCCGCAATATCAACGAGCCCATTTTCCGCTGCCCAATGCAGAGCCGGCCGCACAGGAACGACTTCGGCGTTTGTGCAAACCGGAACGATAAGCATAGAGACGAGCAGATACAGACACATCGGAGCAAACCGACGTGAGGAGAGGCAGAATCGATTCATCATTGAATCTATCGGCGCTTTTGCCTGAAGGGTATACGGCTGCTCTTGGAAAAGCTTTCAGACTTTGCTACTCTAGGCTCATGGTAGGATTTAAGGTCCTCACTCTCGCCGAGATCGATGCCCTGAGCGGGAAACTCGATATATTTACTCCGGAGCAAGCGCCATTGCCGGGGCTCGTTGCAAAAGGACTACATCCATCATTGCCGATTTGTTCGGGCATCCTTATCTGGGGATATGAGATTCTGCGCACTGCCCGAAGCCAGGGATTGCGGCAATTGAGCTGCCTGGTTATCCCCTCCTGCCCGCGCCATGAGATGCTGTCCTTGGCCTTGAAACTTGAAAACCGGGCAGGCAACTTCAGCTGGCCTGAGAAGGAAAACATGCTGCGTTTCCTGGAGTCGGTTCCGCCCGCCGGCGGATCTTTGTCCGCCGCTGTGATCGACCCTCTGACCGAGCTGAGTCTCCTGATAGAGGACCGCCGGGATCCTCAACTCGCCGTCAAAATCGGTACTTTTGCGGCTCTGCCTGAGGCGCTGAAAGACCTGGTCGCCGAGGGACAGATCGACTTGAAAACCGCAGCCCGGGTACAGAGCCTGCCTGCGGGTGTATTCCATCAGCTCAGCAGCAGTGGCTTGACCTATAGCCAGCGCCGCCAGTTTCTCAGCGAACTGTTTGAGGTCAGTCGAAAGCAAAACCTGTCCGACCGGGACGTCATCGCGGAAACCGAGGCTGCGCTGCAGGCTGAACATCCCGTTGAAAAGATCCATCGTCTCCGCTTCCCCGCACTTACCGCTATGGAACAGAGTTTCGCTGCCCTGGAACAGGACTTGCTGCAGGGCAGCGGCGTGCAGTTGAAACCTCCCCCCTATTTTGAAGGAGACGCATTTTCCGTTGAATTTGAATTCATCAGTGCCAAGACGTTCGCCCGCAAACTCGGCACACTTCACTCCCTGGAAGGACGACTGGATGCCCTCTTCGAGCTACTACACTGATCTGATCCATAGGGTGTACGTGGAAGAAGGCGTGGCGGATTCCCCCTATCTGCAAAGGGCGCTGCGGCGGCTTCCCGAGGTTCCCGTGCACACTCTAAAGGACAGGCAGGAAATCCCTCAGAAGGATTTGAACCGGCACACCCTTTTCGTAGGAAGCCCCCGGGGACAAACAGTCACCCGCTGCCCCGGATCCAATGGACATTTGTGCTGCAACTACATCACCGTGGATCTGTACCTGGGATGCACTCTGGGTTGTGGATACTGCATCATGGAGAGTTACCTGAACTTCTCCCCTCTGACGGTGTACCTGAAACCGGAAGAATCCATCGCCCGGCTGCAGGAACTGGCCCGGGAGAATCCGGATATCACCTTACGAGCGGGAACCGGCGAGGTCGGAGACTCCCTGCTCCTCGATCCCCTCTTCGGCCTCTCCGAGCCGTTCATCACCGGCCTTTCCACCTATGCCAACGTCTACTTCGAGCTGAAAACCAAGACACACTTCGTCGACCATCTCCTGGATATCGAGGAGAAGGGAAACGCAGTGATCGGATTTTCTCTAAATCCGCAGCACCATGTCGAAGCCTTCGAACCTCGAGCCAGCAGCCTTGATGAGCGCCTCGAAGCGGCCCGGAAGGTCCTGACCAGCGGATACAATCTCGCTTTTCATTTCGATCCTGTCTTTCTCTCCGACAACTGGAATGAAGAGTATCTCCGGCTCGTAGCCGCCCTTGCCGAGTTCCCCGCCGACAGAATCGCCTGGATCAGTCTGGGAACGATGCGCTACACACCAGCGTTGAAGGAAAAACTGGGAGACCAACCGTTTCTCTACGAGGAATTTGTGCCCTGCCGGGACGGTAAGTTTCGCTATCCTCAAAAGATTCGCAGCGACATCTACCACACTCTGTACGGGGAGTTGAGCAAGCGCTTCGCCGTCCCAATATATATGTGCATGGAAAGTCCCGCGGTTTGGCGAAACGTTTTTGGCCAAGTCCCCGGTAAAATTGAGGAATTACGTGCTATATTTAAACAGGCAGGAAGTGTTTAAGGAGGGGGTTTGAGTTATGAAGGTCGTGAAGATTGGATGTATTGTACTTTCCCTGGTTCTAATCCCGGTATTGTACGTTTCAGCTCAGGCGGAAATCGGAACCATCGCCTATATGGAAGAAGGGGTGGAAATCGACCGCAACAGCGAGACGATTCCGTCGTGGGATGTCTTCAT
>JAGLQP010000137.1 GCA_023136785.1 Spirochaetales bacterium | reverse complement strand
GGGCGTACTGGCTGTTCTTCCAACGAGGCGGCCAGTTGGGGCAGACGGGAGATTTCCTCTGCCTGCTTTCCACCATGCTGTTCGTGATCTATCTTCTGGTGTCGCGGCGGGTTTCCGGGGATATTCCCCATCTGCTGTACATTCATGTAATCTACCTGTGGGGAGGACTGCTGACGCTGCCTTTCTCCTTGGCCGGGGGACAGCTGTCTCAGGTCGATCCGGCGGCCACGGGCTCTGTGTTGGCCCTATTGGGATTGGCCCTGTTTCCCACACTGATTGGACACACTTCCAACAACTACGGGGTGCGCCATCTCAACCCCCTCACAGTGTCATTCTTCACTCTCAGCGAACCGATCATTGCCACCATCACCGCCGCCCTGATCCTGGCTGAAGTGCCCTCCTACCGGGAGTTTCCCTCCTACGCCCTGTTTCTCGGGGCAACCGTGCTGTACCTTGTGAAATCAAGGGGTCGATGAGTCTGTTCTATTTCCTATCGAAGAAGATGCTTTTTCCGCTGACACTGAGGGGAATACCGTAGGCGATCTTTACTTCGGGTCCCAGGATCTTCAAATTCACCGCCGCCCGGCCGGCAGAGAAGAAGACCCTGTTGTCTACCCTGTTGTCGGCGGCCACACTCACCGCCGAACCGAGGGCAATACCCAGGTCCCCCGTGTTGAAGGCGCAGATGCCTTTGTTCTTCTCGTTTTCAGCACAGTCTTTGAAACCGCAGAAATCACAGTTGGGGACGCCCAAGGCATTGATCTTCGTGCCTAGGAGCACCAGAGCACCGGCAGAACGTACATTCTCTGCATCGCGAACGAAGAAGGCCACCCCCGTCTCTTCGCCGACACGCTGCATCTCCTGGGCGACCTCGTCCTTCTCCGTGCCCGTCAAGACCAGAGTAATCAGGTTGTCCGTGCCCTTGCCCTTGGGAGCAGTTCGGGCGGCGATACAGATCCTGCGTGCCACCTCGAGAAGACCATCCCGTTCCATGTCTGTTCCGTCTGTTTTCATAGCAGATACGATATCTTTTATATAATATAATTGTCAATGTGATATGTTAGCGGCGGTATCTATTTGACTTGAGGGATCACTTCCCGTATTCTTCCTCTATGAAAGATAGCGACCAAAGCTGGATCGAACAGCGACTGCTCGAACGGTTTTTACGCTACGTACGTATCGACACAACTTCCGACAGGCACTCGAAAAGCACCCCGACAACGGCGGGGCAGCTCGAGCTGGCAAGGGTGCTTGTTGAGGAACTCGAGCAACTGTCCGTGCGGGATGTCGAGTTGGATGAGGGGGGCTTTCTCTTTGCCCATCTGGAATCGAATCTGAAAGGTTCAGCCAAGCAGCCTCCCGAGATTGGGTTCATTGCTCACCTGGATACCAGCGACGCGGCACCCGGTAAGGATGTTGATCCCAGGGTCCACGAAAAGTACGATGGGAAAATCATTGCTCTCAAAGAAGGGGTGGTGCTCGATCCGGAGGAGTTTCCGGAGCTGCGCAGCTATTCCGGCCAGAAGATCATCACCTCCGACGGACGCACACTGCTTGGGGCTGATGACAAGGCAGGACTGGCGGAGATTATGACCGCCGTGGAGTATCTGGTGAATCACCCGGACCTTCCCCACGGGGAAATCGGTATCTATTTTACTCCCGACGAAGAGCAGGGCTTGAGCATGCAGAGCTTTCCTATCAAGAAAATATCTGCAAAGTACTGCTACACCTTCGATGGTGGAGAGGAGGGTACGATCGAGGCGGAGTGTTTCGAAGGCTACAAAGCCGATCTGCGTTTCATCGGCAAGAGCATCCACACGGGTGTGGCCCGGGGAAAACTGGTGAACGCCATCGAAATGGCTGCGACGTTTCTCGGCCTGCTCCCGGGTGCGGAGAGTCCCCAAGCAACGGATGGACGCTACGGGTTCTACTTTCCCCTCGAGATCACCGGAGGCATCGAGGAGACAACCCTGGAGATCTATTTGCGGGATTTCGAAGAGCAGGAGGTGCAGAGACGAGCCGCGGCCCTCGAGAGCATGGCCCGGGCTGTGGAAGCGGTTTTCCCCCGAGGTAGGGTGGAGATAAAAATCGAGAAGCAGTATGCGAATCTGCACCGTTTTCTTCGGGATGTTCAGGAGGTGTTGCAGCATCTGGAACAGGCGATTCGGGAAACCGGGATAGAGCCGGTGTACAAGATTATTCGGGGCGGAACCGATGGAGCTCGGTTGAGCGAATTGGGAGTGCCCACACCCAATGTTTTCACAGGAGGGCACAACTTCCACAGCCGTCAAGAATGGGCTGCGGTTCCGGCCATGATCCGAGCGGTGAACACGGCTGTGAATCTCTGCCGCCTCTGGGCGGAGGGCGGGCGAAGGGGTTGACAACCCCTCGTATCAGCACCGATGGCTCCAGAAACGTTTCGAAGAATCCTGATCACGGGCAGCTCCGGCTTTATCGGGAGCTGGGTCACGAGCACCCTGACGAAGCGGGGTTATCCGGTTCGGGGGCTCTACCGCCGGAACCGTATGCCGGCCCATCTGGAGGAAATCCGCAGGGCCGGCGCGGAAGTTGAAAGAAGAGATCTCACGGTTCGAGAAGAGGTTCGACTTTCCCTTCAGAACATCGATGCTGTAATCCACTGCGCCGCTTTGGTCAGGGACTGGGGATACGAGAGAGACTATCACACCCAGAATTTCGAAGTCAGTAAAACTCTGGTCGACGAAGCTCGCCGTGCCGGCTGCCGGGTTTTCGTGTTCTTGAGCTCCCTCTCGGTGCAGGGATTCGGGATTCACCGGGGTTCCACCGAGGAAGGACCGTTTTATCCGTATGTCAGCGGTTACCAGCGGACAAAAAAGGCGGCGGAAGAGTATGTGTTGAGCCAGTCAGTGCCCGGATTCCGAGTCACCGTACTGCGATCAGGTAATGCATATGGGCCCGGAGATAGCACCACTTTCTACAGGCTGCTCGCCGCCCAGGAAAAGGGCATCCGCGGGACCCTCAGCGGCAGTCGGGTTCTGACCAGCCCGGTGTATGTAGAGGACCTTGTCGA
The DNA here is from genome assembly GCA_023136785.1 of Spirochaetales bacterium. Classification (GTDB taxonomy): domain Bacteria; phylum Spirochaetota; class Spirochaetia; order SZUA-6; family DRHE01; genus JAFGQJ01. Next base: position 2,767 of record JAGLQP010000137.1, on the reverse strand, counting down.
GGCGGTGATCCTGGCTCTCGAAAACGACCGGAGCGGCGGGCAGGTGTTTAATATTACCAGCGGGGAAGAGGTCACCTGGGCACAGATGATGGACTACTGTGCCGAGCTTCTCGGCGTACGACCCTGGTTCGAGCTGCCCATTCCCCTGGCCTGGGTGGCGGCCCATCTGTTCAATCGGATCTATCGGCTTTTGCGGATCAAGGCCGATCCCCTGGTGTTTCCCTACCGGGTCGCTCACCTGGCCTGGGACTACAACTTCAGCATCGACAAGGCTAGACGGATTCTTGGCTATCGACCCAAAACCGATTGGAGAACGGGATTGTCCCGAACGGTTGCCGCTTACCGGCGCTTTAAAGAGGGTAGGAACAGCTTTCTTTAGAAAGGACGGTCAGTTCGCGGATTCGCAGTAGCGGATGATCCCGTAGCGTCCCTCGATCAGCCACTTCGGATCTTTTCTGTTCAGCTCCTCCACCTTCTCCAGGCTGAGGTCGACTGCTATTTCACTTTTGGTCGTCCGCAGCGTCACGAGAGCTGCTGGAAAATAGCCGACAATCGACTCCATGTCGGCAGTGGGAGCCCATCTGCGGTCGGAGAGCAGCCTCCTGTAGTTCACGTCTCCTTTGAGCACAACCAGGTCGCTTCCCGCCAGACAGCGTCGTAAATCATCGGGAAAGTCGGGAAAGTGAAGGGGACCGTTCCAGAAGTAGTGCTCCGCGATCCGCAAACGTCCCTCCTCCAGCTTTCCTGTCAGGACCCCGCCGATACGGCGAAGTTCCGAGTGGCCGCTGTGTTCGAGGGAAGCGATTGTCCGCAGGACGTCCTTGCCCATTGCGTCGGATACATAGAAGGGTGCTTTTTTACAATGTAGAAGGATATTCAGGTCCTTTGAATGCTGTAGAAGAAGGTGAACGAGGCACAGGTCGCAGATCAGTTCGGAAGCGGCGTTATCGAGGATAAAGTCGACCCGGGAAGCTTGGAGAAGCTTCTCCGTAACCGTGTCGGAGTGGTCCACCAGAAGATGATCTTCTTCGATCCTCAGGGGGTTTCTGTACATCCTGAGCAGTTGGCTGTAGCTGAGATCTAGCCGGTTCGCCCAGAGGCAGTAGTGCAGCAGGATTCGCAGCTTGTCTTTTGGGGTGTCCGCGCTCGAAACGGCGGGGCTGATGCCGGTAGCCAGATCCAGCGCGCCGCCGGGGCGATGCAGCTCTTCCTCTTTGAAGGCCTCGAAAGGGTCTGCGGCAAAACGGGGACAGCCGCCTCTGTAGTATCCCCAGGCCAGAAGCACCTCCAGGTAGAACAGGCTCTCGGCGAAGTACCAGGGAAGGTCGAGCCAGGATCTGCCCGCATGCCCGGCGATTTCAGCGTTCCAGACGGCCTGTTCCGCCGGTTCGAGCAGTTCCCCCACGGCGGCAGAGCAGTCCTGCACAACTCCGGAACGGAGTCTGTTCTTGAGCTCGATCAAGGCTTGTCGGCCCGTTCCACCGAGACTGTTTTTCTCGATGATTTGATCGATCATTTTCGGCAGACGGTCTGTGAAGGTAAAGGAGGCGAAGGATTCGGGATCGGATGTTGAGATAAAAGGCGGAGGGGCTTCGAAAGAGTTGCGGGGCACGTCCCTTTATATCACGGTGGACGGGAGTCGGAAAAGGGCCGGAGTCAGATCAAGCGGAGGTTCCGATCCATTTGTATTCCATTGTGGATATCCCGGGTTAGGCCTGTAGCTGCAGGAGCTTCTGGAACTCCTCCCGGCCCACCACTTCTTTCTCCAAGAGCAGCTTAGCCAGCGAATCGATGGTTTCACGCTTCTCTTCGATGATCTTCTGGGTTTTGTCGTGGGTATCATCGAGGATGCGCTTCACTTCCTCGTCGATCTCGGCAGCGATTTTCTCCGAGTACTCCTTCTCTGTGGGTGTCCAGATGTCTCCGGTAAGAAAGGGGTTGTGTGGCCGCTCGTAGGCCATCAGCCCCATCTTGCCGCTCATCCCGTACTCCTTGACCATGGCTCTGGCGATATCGGTAGCCCGCATCAGGTCGTTTTGAGCTCCGGTGGACACATCGCCGAAAACCACTTCCTCCGTCACCCTTCCGGCCAGAAGCACGGCCAGGCGGTCCTCGAGCTCGCTCTGGGTCATGAGGTAGCGGTCCTCGGTGGGCAACTGGATCGTATACCCCAGGGCCGCGATTCCCCGCGGTACGATGGAAATCTTGTGCACCACATCTGTGTTGGGGAGAGTTCCAGCCACTACGGCATGACCCGCTTCGTGGTAGGCAACGATCTTCTTTTCTTTGGGGTTGATCAAACGCTTCTTCTTCTCCAGGCCGGCTATGATCCGGTCGATCGCCTCGTCGAACTCGTTCATGGTGACGCTCTTCTTGTCGTGGCGTGCTGCCAGCAGGGCAGCCTCGTTGACGATGTTGGCCAGATCGGCGCCCACCATTCCCGGGGTTCTGCCGGCAATGACTTTCAGGTCGACGTCATTACTGAGTTTCACACCCTGGCTGTGAATCTTGAGAATCGCCTCCCGGCCGTTCAGGTCGGGTCGATCCACCACCACCTGGCGATCGAAACGACCCGGGCGCAGCAAGGCCGGGTCGAGAATCTCCGGACGGTTGGTGGCGCCCATGATGATCACACCGGTGCGGGTGTTGAAACCGTCCATCTCTACGAGCAACTGGTTCAGGGTTTGCTCCCGCTCGTCATGACCGCCGATCGGGTTGAACCCCCGCACCTTCCCCAGAGCATCGAGCTCGTCGATGAAGATGATGC
>JAGLQP010000136.1 GCA_023136785.1 Spirochaetales bacterium | reverse complement strand
GGTTGACTGCGGAAGGCCTGCAGCGCTTCCACACTGCTGGTTCGCGCCGTGACCCGGTAGCCCAAACGTTCCAGCATCCGTTTCAGCAGACGCGCAATCGTTTCTTCGTCATCGACCAGCAGAATGTGTTCCGTACCCTTGGGGAAGGATTCAGCAGTCAGGTTGCCCGGCGGCTCGGGGCTTTTATCGATCCGGGGTAGATAGATCATAGAACATTGTCCCCTTACCGGGCTCGCTGTACACCCTGATATCTCCGCCATAGCTTCTGCCGATTCCGTGGCCCAGCTTACAGCACCGCCCGCAGCGCTTCGAAGAACCGCTCGTTCTCGGCGCGCTGGCCGATGGTCACCCGGATATGAGTCGGCAGGCTGTACAGTGTGGCCGCCCGAACAATCACACCTTGCCGCAGGAGGGCCTGAAACACCTCCTGGGCATCCCGGCCGGTGTCGATCAGTATGAAGTTGGTGTGGGAACGAATGTAGTCGAGGCCCAAGGCATCGAGCTGCCGGTAGAAGAAGCGCTTCTCCTCGAAACACCCCTCCACGGTTTTGTGCACAAAATCCTGGTCGCGGAGTGCATCGATCGCGGCCCGTTCGGCCAGGATCGACACGTCGAAGGGAGGCTTGATCAGGTTGATCAGAGACACAAGATCCAAATCTCCGATTCCGTAGCCGAAGCGCAGTCCCGCCAGGCCGTAGATCTTGGAGAAGGAGCGCAGTATGAAGAGATTGCTCATCCCCCCTCGAAACACACCGACCGAATCGAGCTTGGCTTGGCTTGAAGTAAAATCGATATAGGCTTCATCAAGAACCACCAGAACCTGTTCCGGCACACTCTTCAAGAAAGCTTTCACCTCTTCAGGGGGCAGGGCATCCCCCGTCGGGTTGTTGGGATTGCAGAGGAAAACAACCTTAGTCCTGTCGCTGATTTTTTCCCTGATATCCGCCAGATCGATGCGCAGGTCCCGCATCTCCGAGTACACGGGTACTCCCCGCATCACCCGAGAAATCGTTTCGTAGATGGGGAAGGTGATCCGGGGAAAGATGATTTCATCCCCCTGATCGATCACGGCCATCCCGAGGTTGTAGATCACTCCATCCGCTCCATTGCCTGTAGTGATTTCCCCAAGTTGAACTCCCAACTGTTCCGCCAGACAAGAACGAATCTCCCGGCTTTGGGAATCCGGATACACGTGAATCTGATCCGCCATCTCCTGAATCGCTCGTATCGAATTGGGAGACGCACCGAAGGCATTCTCATTCGAGGCCAGCTTAATCATCTCGGTGATGCCCAGCTCTGCCTGGGCTTCCTTGATGGATTTGCCGGGAACGTACTTCTTGATGGCCGAAGTGCCCCTGTTGGCGATTCGCGAAAGAAACACAGCGTACTCCTTCAACTTCTCCTCGGGGTCGCTGGTACGGCGGCTATCGTCACAGCCCGGAGGCCCTCCCCCCGAACTCCGACCCGGAGAATTCATTCAAGAGTACGCAAGGAGCGGAAATCGCGTCAAGGATAAATAAAACCTCATTTGAACCGTCGTTCTCAATATATGGCATACTTGAGTGAAACTATAAGGTAAATCCTATTGAACGGCGGCGGGATACCCCTCTATAATGCAGGAGGTCACGATAGAGGATCACGATTTCGATGCAGATTGTCATCATTGGGAACAGCGCAGCAGGTTTGAGTGCACTCAGCCGCTTCAGATCTATCGACCGAGAGTCACCGATCACGTTGATCTCCGCGGAATCGGGGACCGCCTACTCCAAGGTCCTGCTGCCCTACTACCTGCGCAGAAAGATCCCATACGAAAACCTGTTTATCCGCCGGCCCGAGGATTACACTCAGGCCGGTATAAAGACAGAGTTCGGGGTAAAGGTGAAGCGCGTCGATACTGAGTCCCACACCCTCACATTGGAGGATGGCAGAACCATCGGCTTCGCCCGTCTGCTTATCGCTACCGGATCCCGGCCTTTCCTGCCCCCGATTGAAGGCCTGGCAGGAGCGAATGTGTACCATCTCTGGACGCTCAGCGACACCGAGCAGCTCGATTCCCTGTTTCGACCAGGACAGCGAGCGTTGGTGATCGGTTCCGGTTTTATCGCCCTGCAGGCAGCCTGGGCGGCCCAGCAGAGGGGGTTAAAAGTTACGGTCTTCGAGCTGCTGCCTCGGATCATGCCCACGGTTCTCGATGACAGAGCGGCAGCGGTTCTGCGGCAAAAAGTTGAGGAGCACGGAGTCGAGGTACGCATCGGTATTCATACCGAAGCCGTGGAGCGAACTAGAAAAGGCCTGCTGCGGGTACAGACCAAAGGCCATCCGCCCCTGGATGTCGACCTGATCATCGTCGGCGCAGGGGTGCGGCCGAATACCGAGCTCCTGGACGGAAGCCCGGTTCAGATCGATCGGGGCATTCCTGTCGACGAATACATGGAAACGAACGTGCCCGGCATCTATGCAGCCGGAGATGTTGCGCGAGGTCCTACGGCTTTTGGTGAGACACACCAGACCCACGCTCTGTGGCCTACCGCGGTGGAGCATGGAAGGATCGCCGGAGCGAACATGGCCGGGAGAAGCGTCCCGTATCAAGGCAGTCTCAACATGAATGTAACCGAGATGTTTGGAATCACCGTTGCCTCTATGGGGAAATTCATTGAAGATGAGGGCCTCACCTCCCACGTAATCGACGAAGCCGGGCAGTCCCGCTACGTTAAAATCATACTGCGGGAGGGAATACCTATCGGGGCCGTAGCCCTTGGTGATGCCGATGACACTGTGATTTTGGGGAGGCTGCGCCCGTGGATCCGCAACCAACGCAGTCTCCCGGACGTTGGAGGTTTCTTGGAGGGACGATACCTCCTGCCAAGGCAGGTGGCTTGATATGGACGAGCGAACCACAACCCCCGACACAGACCTTGCGGTACTACGAAAGAGAGAAAGGATAGTTGGATGCGCATCGTTGAAGTAGACCCCACCTCCTGCGTAGCCTGCAGGAACTGTGAGTACGCCTGTGCGTTCAAGCAAACCGGCGATTTCGACATAAAAGACTCGAACATCCGGGTCAACTTCTATCCCGAGGAGCGGGCCTGCATTCCCTGGACCTGCGTTCACTGCGGCGAAGGCTGGTGTATGGAGGTCTGCCCCGCCGGAGCGATCCTCCGCAATCCGGAGACCGGGGCTGTGGAGATCGACGCCAACCACTGTGCCGGCTGCAAGATGTGTCTCCTGGCCTGTCCTTCTGGGAGCATCCACTTCGACAAGGTCGAGCTGGTCAGCAAGAAGTGCGATCTCTGTGGAGGAGACCCGGCTTGCGTCAAGTTCTGCACCTCCGGAGCTCTCCAGTTCGTGGAAGAGGAAGAAGCGTACAGCTTCCGCCGGGAGAGTCTCGACAATAAGCTCAAACGTTTATTCGGCCTGAACAAGAGAGGGAGCTAAAGAGCCATGCCCGAAAGAGAAACAGTCCAAACCCTGTGCCGCATGTGCGACGACCGCTGCGCCATCAATGTGTATCTGGAGGATGGAAAGATCGTCGATATCGACGGCTATAAGGAACATCCCTGGAACCGAGGCCGGCTGTGCGTCAAGGCACGAGCCGCGGTGGACATGGTCTATCATCCGGAGCGACTCCTCAAGCCTCTCAAGCGAACAAAGAGGGGTTTCGAAGAAATCCCACTCCAACAGGCTCTCGATGAGATCGCCGAACGACTGCTGGCCATCAAAGACAAACACGGAGCGCGGTCGATCAGCATCTGGAAGGGAGAGGCGATCGGTTTTGCTCAGGAGGAGGACATGGCCCGGCGCTTCGTCCACGCTTTGGGCAGTCCCAACTACTTCTCCAATGACTCGATGTGCTACAACGGCCGCTACTTCGGATACCGCCTGGTGGAAGGCAGCTGGCCGGTACCGGATTACGAGAACTCCCGCTGCGTGGTGATCTGGGGAGCCAACCCGCCCCATGCCCACCCCAACATGACCCAGATGATCATGCGGGCCCGCAAGGCCGGGGCCAAATTGATCGTCGTGGATCCGAGAATGTCGGCGATCGCTCGACAGGCGGATCTCCACGCCGATCTGAAACCCGGAACCGACGGCGCCCTGGCTTTGGGTCTGATTCAGCAGCTGATCGAAACTCAGGGCTATGATCGGGAGTTCGTGGAACACTACACAGTCGGGTTCACCGAACTGGCCGAGTATGCCAAAGCCTTTTCTCCGGAGAGGGTGGAAGAGCAGACCGGTGTAGCCGCCGCAGTTGTTCGGGAGCTGGCCCGAACCATAGCCGCCGCCGCTCCCCGAGTTGCCGTGTACGTGGGCAACGGACCGGAGCACCACGAAAACGGCATCAACAACATCCGGGCCGTGGCCTGCTTAGATGCGATCCTCGGTGCTCTGGATCGGGAGGGGGGGAACCGGCTGGTCGAAGGTTTCAAGGCCAACCACCTCACGCTGTACGACGAGATTCCCCTCGAGCACCTCGGTCCGATCGGGGCAGATCGCTTTCCCGTCCTGTACGGCTTCCGCCAGGAATGCCACACCATGACCGGGATAAACACCATCCTGAGCGGAGAGCCCTACCCGATCCGGGCCATGATTCTTACCGCGGCCAATCCGGCCTTGACCAATCCCAACACCCTGAAGGTGCGCGAAGCCCTGGGTTCCCTCGATCTGTTCGTGGTACGGGATCTGTTCATGACCCCAACCGCCGAGCTGGCCGACTATGTACTGCCCGCGGCATCCTTCCTCGAGCGGGTGGAGCTGCATACCCACGCCAAGTATCAACGGATTACCATGACCCGCAAGATATTAAAGTTTCCGGATGTTCAGGACGAGTACCAGTTCTGGCACGACCTGGCCCACAGACTGGGCATCGGCGAGTACTTCCCCTGGGAAGATGAGACGGAGCTGACCCGCTGGATCCTCGAGCCCACCGATATCAGCCTGGAACGGGCCGCCGCCCATCCGGAAGGCATCGAGTATACTCCGATCCGCTATCGAAAGTGGGAGAAGGAACCATTCAACACACCATCGGGAAAGGTGGAGTTCAGCTCCCAATACCTCAAAGATCTGGGCTACCCGGCACTGCCCGAATACAAGCCGCCGGCCTACCTGGAATCACCGGATCCGGAGTATCCCTTCGTGCTGATCACCGGCGCCCGCAAGCTGATCTACTACCACAGCCGTTTTCGCAACATCAAACGCTTCCGCACCGCCATCCCCGGCCCAGAGGTGGAGCTGCATCCTGAGGATGCCGCCGCCCTCGGTGTAGCGGATGGCGATTCGATCCGCATCACCTCCCGGATCGGCAGTGTTGAAGTGCCGGCCAAGATCAAGTCCGCCGTTGAAATCCTCCCTGGGACACTCCAAATGACCCACGGCTGGAAAGAGGCCAACGTGAACCTTCTGACCCATGACGACCGCTTCGACCCGATCAGCGGCTTCCCCCTGATGAAGGCGGTGGAAGTTCAGGTGGAGAATGTTTGATCCGTCCTGCAAGATCAAGTGATAGGACGGAGCGACATAGGGGTTGGATATGAAAGTGGCAGATCTGAGGGCCACACGGACTTGGCCCGAAGAGGCTGTCCACGGGGCGCTCACGGTTAAGAATATAGCACCGACCGTCTACACGCCGACCGCAGGATGCGCGGTCACTTGTTGGGGTCCCAGGATAGATTGACGCCGAACTCGTTGTTGAATCGCTCGGTGACGGTGCTTTCGCTTCCCAACGGAACGCGCGCGATGCCCCGGTAGCGGGCGTTGAGACGGACAGCGGGGCTGAGCTTCGACTCCAGGCTCAGGCCCGCTGTGTAGGTCTGCTGGGCCTTTTCGTCGTTCCG
>JAGLQP010000135.1 GCA_023136785.1 Spirochaetales bacterium | reverse complement strand
TTTCCCTTTCCCTGGTGATCTTAGTCGTGGGAGTGCTGCGCATGGAGTTGGCGGCACTTCTGTGGGGAAGCGCCTTAACGCTGCTCGCTCTCTACTGCCTCGGCGCCGGCCGCATCACTCTGTGGATTTTGCGTTGCTACTTTGCCAAGGTTCCGGATCCCGTAGATTTCACGCTGCCGGCGGACGGTGTGTTTCCTCAAAGCTCGACAAGGGCAGAGGTCAAGGCGGACATTCCCCGCCGCAGCGCCCCCGGAATGAAAATCGGTTTTGAAATATCTCTTGACTGGCTGGGCAGAGAATCTATGCGCTTGAAAACCGATTTCGTTGGCGGTAGAAACCGCAAAACCATTGAATTTTCACCCCGTTACCGGGGCTCCTACCTCGTCCGGGAGGCGCACATTACTGTTCGAGATCTGCTCGGTTTCATCCGTTCTTCTGTACCGATTCCCCTGACGGAGAGGCTCCGCGTGTACCCCTCGGTACAGCCCGAACAGGACAGAAGGCCCCCGAGCCAGGAGGGAGGGGAGGAGGAAAAGAAGAGAAGAAGAAGGAGAAGAAGCGAAGAGCTTCTTGAGATACGCAAGTATTTCCCCGGCGACGATATCCGCAAGGTCCACTGGAAGGTGTTTGCCCATACTTCCGAGCTGTTCCTTCGCATAGGCGAAGAGACACCCCCGCCGGAATCCCGGTTTCTCGTGATCCTCGATGCAGCGCCCTCTCCGGCGGTTCCGAAACAGGTTGAAGCCGATTATCTGGACGGTCTGGTGGAGCGCTGTGCCGCCACCGTATTGGAGTTGGTTGGCCGTGGATTTCAGGTCTTCTTTGCAACCAGCGAAGCGGGAGCGCCGCGGGAGATCACGCTGGAGAAAAACAGAGAGCTGCTCGGTTTCCTGGCGGGGTTGTGGTGGAGCGACAGGTATGCCCTCGAACTGCCGGGGCAGCGGTATCGCCAGGTCCTGCTGTACTCTTCTCCCGGATCGGGAAACCTGTCTCGACTGTTGAGCGAGCTGGAGACCCGTGGTTGGAACGTGCAGCTGTTCCTCCACGATTTGTCAGCCCCTGAGGAAAAGGTCGCCGGGCGGGGACTTCGGTACTTGGTGCTTCGCCCTCCAGTGGAAGAATTGAGATCGTCGGGACTCATCGATCCGGAGGAGCTGCAGGCGTTTCGGGAGGTGCTGAACCAGGAGGTAAGCCGGTGGAGTCGAAGGGGAAAGCGGAAGGTTTTTGTTGAAACAATTTAAGGTGAATCTGGGGATCTTCGTCGTACGAAATCTCCTCCTCTACTTCCTGTTTTTCCATTCCTATCTGTACCTTCGTTCCGACCTCGATCTGATATTCTTGAGCGTCGGGTTTGTGCTTTCCGTGTTGCTTGCCCTGTGGATGGACAGACTCCGGCTGCGTCTATGGGCGGCCGGGTTGCTCTTTTTCCTGACCGTCTTCTGTCTGCGTCTGCTGTTCTTCCTCGTGTTTCGGCTCCAGGCAACCCTCTCTCCGGGTCCGCACACGGACTTTCTGTTCTTCTATTTCGACAAGGATTTTTTCCCCGGCCTGCTTCCCTGGATGGTTGTCTGGCTGTTCAACCTGCTTTCTCTTCGTTATCCCCGCTTCGTACGCTGGGAGGCAGGCTTCGATGCCCTGCTTCTGCTGGCCGTGTTTTGGCCGCAGGGCAACTATGAGATCACCCTCTATCGGCACCCTTCCCTGCTGTCCTACAGCGTCTTCGGATTCCTTTTCCTGTCCATTACACTGATGGTTTTAGTCCGGATTCGGGAGCAAGGCCAAGCAGGTACTTGGAAAGGAACTCTCCGATCTGTCGTCTCCTTTGTATGGGTATTCCTGCCGCTTCTTCTTCTCCTGCTTCTCTTTATACTCGGGCAATATAACCAGGGTGCGGTTCGGCTGGGAGGCGGGCTGATGAAGCCGACACTGTTTCGCTTCGATTTCTCCCAGTATATCAAGCTGGAGAGCGAGATCGAGATGTCCGACGATCTGATTCTCCTGTTTCGCAAGCAGGGTCCGGCGGAGAGGATCCTCCTGCGCCGCTATATTCTCTCCGGGTACGACAGGCGACGGGGCTTCTTTCATCGTCCCGATGGCCGCAGAGGTTGGGAAGACCTGCCCGTGACCGTGCCCGATTCCCCGGAACAGTTCCCCGACCCCGGTTATCTGGCCCGGCAGGAGGTCATACAGGAATACTTCTTTGTCAACTTCGATCCCACCTCGCTGATTGGAATGAACTATCCGTTACGGGTGGCGCCTCTGACCAACTGGGACGCCTCTTCTTTTCTGCGCATCTACAGAGTGGTCTCCCGAGTCAGCGATGCCGGTCTGGAGGAGCTGGCGTCGACTGAAATCGCAGCTCTCAGCCCGGAGCAGGTCAAAATCTACACAGATTACGGCGCGGATCCGCGCATCCGGGAGCTGGCCGAACAAATCACCACAGTAGCTGAAGGCGGGGTCCGGCCTTCCGGGGAGCTTGATCGCCTCAAGGCGGTGCTGCGGATTCACGATTATCTGAAGGACAACTACTACTACTCCCTTTCCCCGGGTTTGGCGGCAGACGGGGATCAGCTGTCCCACTTCCTCTATTCCAGCAAGAAGGGTTACTGCTCTTACTTCGCCTTTTCCATGGCCCTGCTCTGTCGCAGCTTGGGCATCCCGGCCAGGGTAGCCGTGGGTTTCTATGTGGATCCGGCAACCGAGGTGCTCAATTTCTACGAGGTCCGGGCCTTTCAGGCTCATGCCTGGGTGGAGGTCTATTTCGGAGATTACGGATGGATCGAGTTCGATCCTTCTTCCCAAGTCATCGCCCCGGGGGAGGAATACACGATCCAGTTCGGATTTGATTTCGAGACCTTTGCCCGGCTGCTCGAGGAAATCTTGAAAAACCAGCACAATCTCGAGGAACAGGAGCCCCAGTCGATAGAAGTAGAAGACAGAGTTCGCCTGCTGGGGGGAGAATTGATCAGGGGATTGATGTTTGTCGCTCGCCTGTGGTACGTGACCCTCCCCGCTCTTTACCTGCTCGTTATTGGAATCTTAAAATCCTTCCCGCTCTTGCGAGCCCTTTTTTCGGCGACTCAGCGAGGAAAGATCAAACATCTGTTTGCGGCAACCCGAGTCAGGCTGGAGGGTTTGGGGCTGAAAAAATCCGGGGAAGAATCTCTGTTGGAATATGCTCAGCGGGTTGAAGGCCGATATCCGCTTCGTCTCTCTTCCTGGGTCCAGGCTTATCTCCAGGCTGTGTTTGGCGATACTTTTGGAGTTGCGGATTTCAGCAGGGCTCGGGAAACACGCCGGGAGTTCATCCTTTCATTGCACCGGTGCTTTTCTCTGTCCCGCCGCATCCTTGGTTTTCTCAATCCGATCAATGTGATAGACAAGGGGTTTTGATGACTCTGCTTGTCTGTCTATTGCTGTTGGTTTGCCCCCAAGCTGTGTCCCAGGAACAGCAGAGCCTGGACCGGTACTACGAACAGGCCAGGGAAGCGATAGACGCAGAGAATTACGAGACCGCTGTGCGGATTATCGAAGAAGGCAAACAGCGGTTTCCCGACGCGGCTAAACTCAACCTGTTGCTGGCAGACCTGTATTACGACAAGGAGCTGTACAAGCTGGCTCTGGAGGAATACCTGAGCGCAGGGGAGAAGGAGGGGGAGGACTTCCTGAGTCTTGTCCAGGTATCCCGCTGCTACGGGAAGTTGAATCAGGAGCAGGAATCCATTGCCACCCTGGAGCGGATCCTCGAGCTTTATCCGGAGAGCGTTTCTTCGATCGATGACCTGGGCTGGATGTACTTCAAGACCCACCAGCTGGACAAGGGGGAAGAGCTGCTTCTGGAAGCCCTCGAGCGTTTCGGCCCGGACCGAGGCATCTACATGACCTTGGGAACCCTCTACTCGGGAATGTACGACTACGAGAACTCGAAAATATTCTACCTCAAGGCTATCGAGGACGCTCTGACGGGGGAAGATTTATACTTCGCCTCGGTGGCTTACTACAACCTATCCCTTCTCGAACACAGCTTCTACAATTTCAATTCTGCCCTGCGTTATACCGAGGAATCGATACAAATGTCCGATCGGGCGCCGGGTCATCTGGCCAGAGGCGAGCTGTTTCAATCCCGCCTGGAATTTTCTCGGGCTCTGTCGGAGTATCAGCTGGCAAGGACTAAGGATACCACTCCGTTGAGCAAGGTGAACCTGGCGATGCTGTACCAGAAGTTCGGGATGCTGGAGCTGGCTCGGCGCTACGGCGAGGAGGTGCTGGGGTCCCAGGATCTGGCCTGGCTGTACTACTATGGAACCGATGTGGAACGGCACCTCAAGGACGTGCACGAAATCCTCGCCGATGTATACAGCGGGCTCGCCCGAAGCCAGCGAGCCCAGCCGCGGATCGGGATTCTCGAATTTGCCCGGAGGATCTTCCGTACTTTCGAGTATAGGCTGAAGGCCTATTACCATCGACAGAAGCTGTGGCTGTATTCCCTGAGGGTCGGTCGGTCCTACCTCCAGGAGAAAAACTTCCTCGATGCGTACTGGGAGTTCTACAGAGGAAACGAGCGTTATAAGCGGGTTGCCCTGAAGTATCTCAAGCTGGCTCGCGATATGGAGGTTCAGGTTTCCCCCCATGCGGCACTGTACTACCGGCAGGAGGAGGGCAAGATCCGGGGCAGCCGGGAGCTTCTACAGCGGTCGATCGAGGGTTTAGACTCTTTTTGGGAGCAGGAGGGGATTTTCGACTCCCTGCGCTACTTGATCCCTCTTCTGAAAGAAAAAAGTCCTGAACTCCGGAAGGACCTGAACCGCCTGTACCAGCTGAATCCCGGCGGGTTGCTGCAGTACGGTTTCGCTCTGCCACTGGCCCTCAGCATCGACAGTAGAGGCGATAAGGTTCTGCGGCGCACCGTGGTTTTTCTCAAAAAGTCGGGATCGGAGATCGCATCTGTTGTGGATGAGGTCGAGGGATTCCGATACCAGCTTTCCCTGGAGAGGGAGACCGATGATCGTGTACTGGTGAGTCTTCGTGAGGGTGAGCAGGGTCGCCTGATCTTCTCAGAATCCTTCGCCCTCGAACAGGGCAGGTCCCGTCGGCAAGCCGCTGCCTTGGCCCGCGCTGTTATCGAAAGGATCTACACCGTGCGCCGATAAGGATAGCTAGGGACATCCGTGATCTGTCAGGAGAGTTTGATGATCTCATCCCGGGTGAACAGGGGCAGGGGCGTGCTTTGCCCGCCGTCGATCAGTTCTACGGAGCCGCTTTGAGCTGTAGTCTCGCCGATCACTGCCGCCGGAACACCCCGCCGGTTCAGAGCCCGACAGGCTTTTTGGGCTTCCGGAGCAGTGGCTGTAAAGAGGAACACCCCCGAACTGAGGGCTCCGAGCGGGTCGAGTCCAAAATGTTCGCAGAGGACCTCCGTTTCCCGGCGAATGGGTATTTTGTCCCGAAACAGCCGGACCCCCACTCCTGAACGTTCGGCAATCTCGTGAATCCCGGTCGCTATCCCGCCTTCGGTGGGATCGTGGGCTGCGCTCAGCCGCATCCCGCTTAAGATCTGCCCCTCCTTCATGATCGATATCCCCGGTTCGAACAGCCAGCCCAGCACCTCGCGGCGGCCCTCCTGCCCAAGGAGTTTCCTGCTCACCTCCGGTTTCTCTCGCGCGATCAGGGTGGTTGCCTCCAGAGCTGTCCATTTGCTCATCACCAGCGACTCACCGGGACGGGCATCCGAAGTTTTGGTGGGCTTCCCCCGCAGGAAACCAAGCGCTTGGGCGGAGATGATAATTCTGTTCACCGCCGAGGTGACTTCCGTATGGCCTCCGACCCAAAACACCCCTGCTTGTCGGGAAGCCTTTTCCAG
>JAGLQP010000134.1 GCA_023136785.1 Spirochaetales bacterium | reverse complement strand
CTGTACACCGGGGATTTTGGCGGAGCCGAGTCCTATTTTCGGCGGGCCGAACAGCTGAACGAGGACGACGTACCCACACAACTCGGGTTGGCGGCGATCGCCTTCAAGCGCGGCCAGACCGAGGAAGCGCTCAACACCTGGTTGAAGGTAATCGATCTCGATCCAGGCAACAAGAAAGCCCTGAAAGCGCTCGACGCCCTGCGAAAGAGTACCAATTGGGACGGATCCGTGGTAAGCTCCACGGCGATCAATCTGCGGAATGTGCTCCCAACACTACCCGTAAATCCGTGGGCCTGGATTGCCCCTACGCTGCTTGTCTGCGTGTTGGCCGCGCTGATCCTGATGTTTTTCCTGCTGTTGCCCAGGATCGACCGGCGGAGAGAGCCCAGACCCGGAGTGGAGGAGATCCTGCTGTCCAGCGGTCAGCCCCTGATCGCTGTGGAAAGCCAAGCCCCGGCGGAAAGCTCTTACTCCCTTAGTGAGAAGGAGATATCCGAAACATTCGAAACGATCAAGCGCTATTTATTGGAGTATCGGGATAATCTGGCTATCCGCGAAATCAACAGACTGTTGTTGTCCAACGCGTCGACCTACGTGAAAGAAAAAGCCAGATTGATGAAGACCTTCGTTCAAGAACCGGACTTCTCAACGATCCGGGATCCCTTCCCTTATATCGATGTGCAGAGAAATCCTGCCCTATATGTGGACAGCTTTGTCGTATGGCAGGGAAAGGCGGCCAACGTTCGCATCGGAGATCAACAGATCACCTTTGATCTGCTGGTCGGTTATCAGGATGAAAGAGAACTTCTGGGGTTGGTTCCCGTAGCTTTGAGCTTTGCAGCGGCGATCGAAAACGGGGACGGAATCGAAATTCTGGGCAAGGTGGAGGTTCTGCCGCCTCCCAGCGGTCATATCCGTTTGCAGGGACTCTCCATCCACAGGATATACCGATCACGATGAGGGCTGTGGTTCAGCGGGTTGCCGAGTGTTCGGTCACCACCGAGGGAAGAGTCTGCGGGAAGATCGACCGCGGACTGTTGGTTTATCTCGGCGTCGGAACCGGGGACAGCGAGCAGGATCTGATATATCTTGCAGACAAAGTCGTGAATCTGAGGATTTTCACGGACAGCAACGGTAAAATGAACCTGTCTGTGCTCGATACCGGAGGCGGGGTGCTGGTGGTATCCCAATTCACCCTCTACGGTGACGCCCGTCAGGGTAGGCGCCCTTCTTACACGGGCGCTGCGGAGCCGCAGAAGGCCAGGTTGTACTACGGGCGCTTCACCGAGGCTATACGAGAACAGGGACTGCAGGTGGAAACGGGAGAGTTTGCCGCCAGGATGGAGGTCCGCTACACCAATGTCGGGCCCGTTACGATTTTACTCGATTCGACCAAAACGTTCTGACTCAGTCCCAACCTCGGAGCCGCCGGCCGCCCGAGATCAGTCCTTCACCAGGAGGGAACGGGAGACCGATCGTGCTTTCTCCCCCACCTCAAGATGACGGGTGCGTTCCAATATCAACAGCACCAGATTGGCGAACTCCGGATCTGCGATCGTATCCACCGTTTCCAGGAAGGTAAGGGTCAAAGCGGCCTGCTCCCCGTTCAATCGCCCCTCTTGTTCCCTCAATATCTCGGTTATCCGACGTCCCTCCGCCATGAGGGTACCCAGGTACTCCGGAGGGTGCAGGAAGGACAGAACGCGTGTGACCTCCCGTTTCAGGGAAAGCCCAAACTGGTGTAGGTTGGCAACGAGAAAGTCGATTCCATCCCGGTTTGCCCGGAGTCGGCGCTCCAATTCAGAGCTCTCCAAGGTGGGAGCGAAAACAGACGCCAACATCACTCGGAGGATCAGCTCCCGTTCCCAGCTTGATCGGTGGGTTATCTGTTCGCCCACGGCGAGAATGATCTCCTGAATCTGAACATCTTCCCTCAGACCTAGAGCCTCGGCAACGTCCAGGCCAGTGGCCAGATCTCCCTGTTCGATCATTTCCACGATCAGGTCGTTGTCTCCGCTGTCGGAGTAGCGGATCCAGGAGGTGTAATCCTGAGCCGCGGTGTGTAGTGGAAGGAAACACAGCAGCATGAAAGCCAGCCCTACGGAAATCGCCCTGCTTTTCATGTCGTCACTTGTTTATCGGTAGCCCCCCGATCCGCCTTGACCTTGGGAAATTGGAGGGTCTATACTATTATGCTTGAGAGTGAAGCGGGAGGACGAAAACGCCCGTTAGATGTCGTGAAAAGGCTCGCAGCCTCAAGAAAAAATCTAGCAGAAGAGGAAAACCTGCCCATGAGTAGTCCCGTTGAACCCAGTAACGACAAGATGAAAGCCCTCGAAGCGGCCCGGATGCAGATCGAGAAGCAGTTTGGCAAGGGCGCGATCATGAAGCTCGGAGAGGAAGCGGGGAAGAATCAAATCCCTACGATTCCCACAGGGTCCATTCTTCTCGATGCAGCTCTCGGCGTTGGCGGGTATCCCCGAGGACGCGTCGTCGAGATCTACGGCCCCGAGGCGTCGGGGAAAACGACGCTCGCCCTGCATGCCATCGCCGAAGCCCAAAAGCAGGGGGGGATCGCCGCATTCATCGATGCGGAGCACGCCTTGGATCCTCAGTATGCCGGGGCACTCGGAGTGAACACCGACGAGCTGTGGGTCAGCCAGCCGGACAACGGAGAGCAGGCTCTGGAGATCGTTGAATCCCTGATCCGTTCCGGCGCGGTAGACATTATCGTTGTCGACTCGGTGGCCGCCCTTACCCCGAGGGCGGAGATAGAAGGAGATATGGGGGACTCCCACATGGGCCTGCAGGCGCGTCTGATGAGCCAGGCCCTGCGCAAGCTGACAGCGATCATATCCAAATCAAAAACCTGTCTGGTTTTCATCAACCAGATTCGTATGAAAATCGGTGTCATGTTCGGAAATCCTGAGACCACCACGGGGGGTAATGCTCTGAAGTTCTACTCCACGATCCGTCTGGAGGTTCGAAAAATCGAAACGATCTCCGAAGGAACCGATAAGGCCATTGGAAACAAGGTGCGGGTCAAGGTGGTCAAGAACAAGGTCGCACCTCCCTTCAAACGAGTCGAGATGGAGATCATCTTCGGGCGGGGTATATCCGCCTCAGGAAGCCTGCTCGATGCGGCTGTAGCCCAAAACATCATAGCGAAGAGCGGCAGCTGGTACTCCTACGGGGAGGAACGAATCGGACAGGGGCGGGAAAACGCGAAAAGTTTCCTAGAGAGCAATCCCGACATATACAAGCAGGTAGAGGAGAGCGTGCGCAGCCTGCTGTTCCCGAGCCAAGACCAAAAAGCCAGCAAAGAAGAACAGAAGGCGGCGCCGGAGAAATAGGCGTTGAACGGCGAATCAGCATTCCTCTCCTTGGGCAGCAATCTGGGCAAACGGGAGCAGAACCTGGGTAGGGCGGTGGAGGCTCTTGAGAGTGTACTCCAGAAGCTTCGCTGTTCTTCGATATACGAAACCAGGCCGTTGTATGTCCTCGAACAGCCGAGTTTTCTCAATATGGTGGTCATGGGTCAATGCCTGCTCCCGCCCATGGAGCTCCTGCAGCGTGCCTTGAGCATCGAGATCCAGATGGGGCGGGATCGAGCCAACTACGTACCCAAGGGTCCGCGAGTCATCGATATCGATATCCTGCTCTTCGGAGGAAGGATCATCTGCGAAAAAGAGCTTTCGATTCCTCATCCCCACATGAAGGAGCGGCAGTTTGTCCTGATACCGCTGCTGGAGCTGGAGCCGAATTTAAAAGATCCGGAAAACGGACGACCGTTTTCAGAGAGCCTGCACGTCCTGGACGAGCAGGGCGTTTACATTTTCTCCTCTTGAGCATATACTTTGGGCAATATCAAATCCATGGCAGCCAAGTCTCAATCCGATAAACAAGAGTTCAAACTGGAAAGCTTCGAGGGTCCGCTGGACCTTCTGCTGTTCCTGATCAGAAAATCAGAAATCAATATTTACGACATACCGATTGCCACGATCATCGAGCAGTATATCGAGTATCTCAATTACTCGACAAAGATTGATTTGGAGAATATCACCGACTTCTACCTGATGGCGGCCACGCTGCTGTATATTAAATCCCGGATGCTCCTGCCGGTGGAGGTTGATCTGGCCGAAGAGCTGGAAGATCCCCGGACCGAGCTGGTAGAAAAACTGATCGAATACCAGAAATTTAAAAAATTGAGCGAGCTGATCGAAGAAAAAGGGCAGGAGGCGGAATGGTCGATTGAACGCAAGAGCGCCCAGCCCGTTCTGCCGTTTCAAGATGAAGGGTTGTGGGAGCAGGTCACGGTCTGGGATTTGCTGAAAACCTTCTCCTCGATCCTGTCCTCGTTTTCCTCCGAGCGCATCATTGACATGTATGAGGAGGTAACGGTAAACGAAAAGATCACGCTGATCTACGAGCTGCTCGACTCCACGGGAGAGTTCATGTTTACCGACCTGGTGATCAAGAAGAGCTCGATCATGGAGGTGATCTGCAGTTTTCTAGCCGTGTTGGAGCTGGGAAAATCCGCCGTGATTCTCGTGTACCAGAACAAACTCTTTGGAGATATTCTGATCAAGGAAAGGGAAGTGAAAGCACGTGATGAAGCCTGAACATTCTTCCGCCCTGGTGGAAGCCGTGTTGTTTCTGGAAAATGAACCCGTTGATCCCGCGGTGATAGCGCGGATCACCGGATTGAACCGCCGAGAGGTTCTCGAGGCGGTGGAAAAACTCCGCCAGCTGTACGCCAGGGAAGCTCACGGCCTTGAAATCATAGAATTGGGGGGAGGATACGTCTTTTCAGCAAAACCTCGACTGTGGGACATGTTGAAGCCTCATTACGGTAAACGAAGTGAAGAAAAACTCTCCAGGGCCGCTCTGGAAACCCTTTCCATCGCTGCCTACTCTCAACCGGTAACCAGGCAGGAAATCGAGAGTATCCGCGGTGTATCGGCGGACGGAATGATCAAGCTCCTGTTGAGTAGGAGCTTGATCAAAGAAGTGGGCAAGAAGAACGCACCGGGCAAACCGGTTCAGTACGGGACCACAAAGGATTTTCTAAAGACCTTCCGCCTGGCCAGTATTGCGGATCTACCGAAAATGGATGAATTGGACAAGGAGAAGTTCGAGGGCGATGAGTGAACAGATCCGGCTTCAGCTCTATATGGCTCGGTGCGGTATCGGCTCGAGAAGGCACTGCGAGACCTACATACGTGAGGGAAGAGTTACGGTTAACGGGATCACAGCCAGGTTGGGGACCAAGGTTACGACCTCCGATCGAGTCTATTTCAAAAAGCGGCGCCTGCGTCCCGAAACCGAGACGGTGTATCTGGCTGTCAACAAATTGCCGGGGTACCTGTGCGCCAACAGCGACAGCCGGGGCAGACCTCTGGTTCTCGATCTGCTTCAGGAAGTTTCTGTGCGGATCTTTCACGTTGGCAGGCTCGACTTTCGTTCGAGCGGCCTAATCTTCTTTACCAACGATGGAACCTTCGCCAAAATCGTGTCTCATCCTTCTTCGAGAATCGAAAAGGAGTACATCATCGAGGCAAAAGATCCAATCAGCGAAGAGGTGCTGGCAAAGTACAAGCGGGGGCTGACTATCGCCGGGGAACACTATCGATTGAGGAAGTACCAGTATAAGACGCCGAGGAAGGTCACTCTGACCCTCATCGAAGGGAAAAACCGGGAAATTCGACGGGTTTTTCAGCATTTCAGGGTGAATTTGAAGCGCATTCACAGGGTTCGCATCGGTTGCGTTGAAATTCGGGGCCTCCCAGCGGGAGGATACCGCATGCTCAGCCGGAAGGAGATATCCTGGTTTGTCAGCCATGGGCAAAGGGAAGACGATGGTCGTGGCGATTGACG